>JAGCMI010000042.1 GCA_017646545.1 Oscillospiraceae bacterium
ATAGCACAGACCCACGCAGATAGCCTGGGCATTGATGGCCAGAGTGAAGGTACCGCCCACCAGCTTGGACAGCCAGCCGAATACCACGGAAGCCACAAAGTAGCCCAGCATAATGGGCCAGACATTGCCGGGATGAGAACCGGAATTGCAGGTTGCCACCATGCAGAAGATCAGACCGAAGGTGATGCCGTTGAAGGTAGCACCGATCAGGTTGTAGTAGCCCAGAATGAACAGGCCAAATACACCCACATTCATCAGGAAGGTGGCGTTGCCATAGGTGGAGGAGAAATTGGTGACAGTGGCAGGGTCGGTCAGCAGCCGCCAGTAATCCTTAGGCTTGCAGCCGAGGATAAAAGCAAAAATAATGCAAAGACCGAAAACTGTGCCGCAGAAGATGTTGGCGGTCATCTGGGATGCCACCTTCATGGTCTCAGGCGCCAGATCCGACAGAGCCTTGGGCAGGGTGACGCCCATGGTCTTGTACAGGGTGGCGTTGAGGAAAAATGCGGTCATGCCGATGGGCAGAGCGGCGCTGTACAGGTCAAAGCCTTTGTGAACCTTGGGGCTGTGTGCCAGACCAGCCGGCAGGAAGAAGCCGATGATCAGACCAACCAGCATAGCAACGCCCAGACCGGGCAGATTGAAGCCGATCACTTCCGCATGGGGATAGCGCAGCAGCAGCTCCGTGATCAGCGGGGCGATACCGGTGGAAAACAGCATAGCGTTGACCAGACCGCCCATTTTCTCCTTCTTCACCAAACCGTAGATCACCACACCCAAAATGGTGGGCCAAATGTTCAGCACATTGATACCCCAGGAGCCGAAACCGGTGGTCAGCAGGACAGCCAGCGTGGAAGCGTTGTTGGGCGTGCCCCGGAAGACGACGAACAGCAAAAGGCTGATGAGGCAAACCAGACCCATGTTGAAGAAGGTGGCAGCGTAACCGCCCATGGCGAAATAGGTGGCAGAGATCTTGCTGGGCTGGGACAGAATGTTCCACAGACCGGTGAAAATATCCTTGCGGTCGGGCATACAAACGGCGGCAATGAGGAAAGCGGCTGCAAAGAATGCAAACAGCAGTTTCAGAAAATTGCCTTCGGAGAGGTTTTTGATCTTTTTCATAACGGCACCTCGTTCGTGTGGAGTTTAAGTCCATATTGTAGGGCGGGGGCTTGCTCCCGCCGCCGAAAATGGAAACCATTTTCGGATTTTCCAAAGGAAAACACCATGATTATCTCCTGACGGAGATGCCAATTTGTGATTCAAATTGGCCGGCAGGACCAAGGCCCTGCCCTACGGTGTGATTAAAAAAGGGCGATCTGGTCCTTTTAGAATCAGATCGCCCAGACGGTCGGCATTGTGATTCCTGCATTCCACAGCGGTGATCCGCTATTATCCGTCAGTTATGCAGGAAGGGATATTATACCTTTTCAGCAGCCTCAACAACGTGCTTCATCAGCACGGAGGTGGTAACTGCGCCTACACCACCGGGAACGGGGGTGATAGCGTCAACGATGGGCTCAACTTCGTCGAAGATAGCGTCGCCGGACATACCGCCCTTACCCTTGGTGGTGATCTTCTCAGCGTCCCAGTTCATGGAAACGTCGATGACCACCTGGCCGGGACGGACATAGTCAGCGGTCAGGCTCTTCAGAACACCGGCAGCGGAGATGATGATGTCAGCGTTCTTGCAGATCTCAGCGGTATTGACGGTCTTGGTGTGGCAGATGGTGACGGTAGCGTTCTTGCTCATCAGCATCATAGCAGCGGGCTTGCCGACGACCAGGCTGCGGCCGATAACGACAGCGTTCTTGCCCTTGCACTCGATGCCGTAGTGATCCAGGATCTCCATGCAGGCAGCGGGAGTGCAGGGGGCGTAGCCCAGATCCTGTCCCTCGAAAACACCGGCATTGGACATATGGGTCATGGAGTCAACGTCCTTCTTGGGATCCAGACGGTTGCAGATCTCGTTCTGGTCGTTCTTCAGGTGCTTGGGCAGGGGACGGAACATCAGAACGCCGTGGATGGAATCGTCAGCGTTCAGCTGATCGATCATTGCCAGAACCTGCTCCTTGGTTGCGTCCTCGGGCAGCTCGAACTTCTTGACGTCAACGCCAACCTGCTCGCCCTTGGTGGTTGCGCCCTTTTCATAGGACAGGTCGCTGGGGTTTGCGCCGACGCGCAGGATGCCCAGGGTGGGAACGATGCCCTTTTCCCGCAGAGCATTGGTGCGCTCCAGCAGGTTGGCAACGATAGCTTCGTTTACTTCTTTGCCCAGTAATCTCTTAGCCATGTTTATTTCCTCCAAATATGTAAATTAAGAACTGTCATTGCGATCAGACGCCGAAGCCGGCCTTGACGGTGTTGAAGATCTCGTCAGCCAGCGCGCAGTACTTGTCCATCATGCCCAGTGCCTTGGCGTTCATTTCCTCGGCGACTTCCCGATTCTTCAGGGTCTTGGTGTTGATGAACACGTTCAAAGAGGCAGCCTGCAGAGCAGCCTTGCAGCAAACAGCGCCGCAGCCGGCATCGGAAACAGCCAGACGGCTGCCCTTAGCAGCGAAAACAGCGATGTACTCAATAGCTTCGCAGCACAGCTCCATGATCTTCATGGGGGTGGAGCAAGCGATCAGAGTTGCCTCTTCCATA
>JAGCMI010000043.1 GCA_017646545.1 Oscillospiraceae bacterium
GCTGATCTCCTTGCACAGCCGGGGATTGCCGCTGCGGCGGGGCAGCATGCTATGGTCCACAGACAGGCCGGCGTTGCTGACCAGGGCTGCGTAGCGGGCATTGATGGACTCAAAGGCGGAGAAGCCGGAGGCGCGGACTTTTACACCGCGGCAGCCCAGCATGACCTTCCGGTCGAATGCCAGGAAAATACCGGGATGACCAGCCGCTGCCATGGCAAAGGCGGTACGCAGATTATCCGGGCCATCGGACAGCACATCTGCCAGAGGCAACTGGGAGCCGGTGAACACCACCGGCAGGTCGATATTCGGCAGCATGAAGGTGACGGCCGAAGCGGTGTATGCCATGGTATCGGTGCCGTGGGAAACCACGATGCCGTCAAAGCCGTGGCGATTGTCGAAAATACCCTGGGCAATGAGCTGCCATTCCAGGGGGCGGATGTTGGAAGAGTCCAAACAGATCAGTTCACGCACAGTAATATCATAGTATGTACGCAGCTGATCCATTTCTCTTTCAAAAACACCGGCATCCGCAGGCTGCAGGCCGTCGCCGCCGGGAACGGAGGCGATGGTGCCACCGGTGGTGAGTAATAAAATATGCTTTTTCTGATTCACGGGTATACCTCCCCATAATCTCTCTATTGTGTATTATATCCGCAAAAAGAGCAAATAGCAAGGGCGGAAAAAGAAAAATTGAAGTTTATCGGTGGGGTTCTGGCGATAATAGCGCCCATAAAATGAAAAGGGCCGCGGTGTGCACCGCGGCCCTTTGGGAAAACATATTACAGCTTGAAATAGTCGGCAGCAGCCTCGAACAGGTGCAGGTCGTAATCACCGGGCACATTCTGATACAGATTTGCGCCAATACGCTCGGCATGACCCATCTTACCAAACACTCTGCCGTCGGGAGAGGTGATACCCTCGATGGCCCAGACGGAGCCGTTGGGGTTGAAGTCCACATCCATGGTGGGATTGCCGTTCAGATCCACATACTGGGTGGCAATCTGACCGTTGGCAGAGAGCTTCTTGAGCATCTCCTCGCTGCACAGGAAGCGGCCTTCGCCATGGGAAATGGGCACATTCACCACATCGCCCACATTCATGCGGCTCAGCCACGGAGAGTTGTTGGAAGCAACACGGGTACGGACAATGCGGCTCTGGTGGCGGCCGATCACATTGTAGCTGAGGGTGGGGCAGGTCTCATCGGTGTCGATGATCTCGCCAAAGGGCACCAGACCCAGCTTGATCAGCGCCTGGAAGCCGTTGCAGATACCCAGCATCAAACCGTCGCGGTTCTTCAGCAGTTCCATGGTGGCATCCTTGACTTCCGGATTGCGGAAGAAGGCGGTAATGAACTTACCGGAGCCGTCCGGCTCGTCGCCGCCGGAGAAGCCGCCGGGCACAAAGATGATCTGGCTGTTTCGGGCAGCCTCGGCAAAGCGGGCAGCGGAATCGGCAACTGCCTGGGCAGACTGGTTGCCCACCACCATAATTTCGGCATCCAGACCGGCTCTCATGACGGCACGGGCGGAGTCGAATTCACAGTTGGTGCCGGGGAACACGGGAATCAGCACCTTGGGCTTGGCAACTGCGATGGCAGGAGCGGAAATGATCTTCTTTTCGGCCTGCAGCAGGGGTAGTTCGCTCTTGGCAGGGGCGGCAGTGGGGTAGACATTTTCCAGAACGGAAGCGTTCAGCTTCTGCAGTTCCTCGATGGTTGCCTTGTCAGCGCCCAGTTCGATGACGGCCTCGTCCGTGGTGTAACCCAGCAGCAGGGCGCTGGAGGAGAGGATGGGCTCGTCCAGTTCTGCCACGATGGCGCCATAGAAGGGAATGTGCCAATCGTCGCCCAGATCGGCCTGGGACTTAAAGCCAATGTTGTTGCCGAAGGACATATTCATAATGCCTTCTGCCACACCGTTTTCCACAGCCCATGCGGCCTTGACCTTGCCCTCGCTGTGCAGGGACAGGAAGGTGTCCCAAGGCTTCTTCTGGCCATTTGCGGTGTCATCGGTGGGAGCAAACAGATAAACGGGATGACCGGCTGCCTTAAACTCGGTGGACAGCACTTGGTTTGCCAGCACGGGAGCCACGGCAAAGGAAATCACCGTGGGAGGTACATCCAGATCCAGGAAGGTACCGGACATGGAGTCCTTACCGCCAATGGCGGCTGCGGCAAAGTCCAGCTGGGCATCCAAAGCGCCAAGCAATGCGGCAAAGGGCTTGCCCCAACGGGCAGGCTCGGTCTTGAGTTTCTCAAAGAATTCCTGCAGGGACAGATATGCCTTCTTATAGTCTGCACCGGCAGCCACCAGCTTGGTAAGGCTGGTAACGATGGCGGCATAAGCGCCTTCGTAGGTGTCCAGAGAGAGCATATCGGGGTCACAGCCGTAGGCCATGACGCTACCCTGGGTGGTTTCCTGACCGGGCAGCATGGGCAGCAGCGCTGCCATGGCCTGAGCAGGGGAGGTCTGGTTCTTGCCGCCATAGGGCATCAGCAGGCTGCCGGAGCCGATGGTGGCATCAAAACGCTCCACCAAACCTCTGCGGCTGCCGCATTTCAGGCTGCCGGCCATTTCACGCATGGAGCTGTAGCGAGCTTTGCACAGCGTGCTGCGATCCTTTTCGGGAACATGGACATTGGTGTGCTTCACAGCGCCGTTGGTGTCCAGGAAATCACGGCTGAGGTTTGCGATGGTCTGACCGTTCCAGGTCATTACCATCCGCTTTTCCTCGGTGACCACGGCCACGCGGTAAGCTTCCAGATTTTCCTTTTCAGCGGCTGCGATGAAAGCGTCGGCATCCTTGGCTTCCACCACCACAGCCATACGCTCCTGAGATTCGGAGATGGCCAGCTCGGTGCCGTCCAGACCCTCGTACTTCTTGCGGACAGCATCCAGATCGATCCGCAGACCGTCAGCCAATTCACCGATGGCAACGGAAACACCGCCGGCGCCAAAGTCGTTGCAGCGCTTGATCAGACGGGTCACATTGCCGTCGCGGAACAATCTCTGGATCTTTCTTTCTTCGGGGGCGTTGCCCTTCTGCACTTCGGAGGCCATGGTGGCCAGAGAAGCGGCATTGTGGCTCTTAGAGGAGCCGGTAGCACCGCCACAGCCGTCGCGGCCGGTTCGACCGCCAAGAAGTATTACGAGGTCGCCTGCTGCAGGAACCTCACGGCGAACGTTCTTTGCAGGAGCTGCCGCGATAACCGCGCCAACCTCCATATGCTTTGCCGCGTAGCCGTCGTGGTAAATCTCATCAACGATACCGGTAGCAAGACCAATCTGGTTTCCGTAAGAGGAATAGCCTGCCGCCGCGGTGGTGACAATCTTACGCTGTGGAAGCTTACCTACGAGAGTTTCCTCAATAGGCTTGGTGGGATCAGCCGCACCCGTAAGGCGCA
>JAGCMI010000044.1 GCA_017646545.1 Oscillospiraceae bacterium
AGCAGAATGTGGATCTGGCTGCCCTGGACGCCATCGTGGGCCGTGGCGGCCTGATGCGCGGCATCGAAGGCGGCACCTACATCGTCAATGAAAATATGCTGAAGGATCTGCACTCCTGCCAGTATGGCTACCATGTGTGCAATCTGGGCGGCATCCTGGCCAATGAGATCGGTAATGAGCTGGGCAAGCCCGCTTATGTGGTCGATCCCCCCGTGGTTAACGAGGTGGCAGATGTGGCCAAGCTGTCCGGTCATCCGGATTTCCCCCGCCGTGCGCTGTTCCATGCTCTGAACCAGAAGGCCATTGCCAAGCGCTTTGCTGAGGAAACCAACCGTCCTTATGAGTCTTTGAATCTGATCGTTGCCCACATGGGCGGCGGCACCTCCGTGGGCTGCCACCGTCAGGGTAAGGTTGTGGATGTCAATAACGGTCTGGAAGGCGAGGGCGCCTTCACCGGTGAGCGCTGCGGCGGTCTGACTGCGCTGGATGTGGTCAAGGCTACCTTAAGCGGTCAGTGGGGCACCACCTATGCCGAGATCCGTCACGAACTGTGCATGAAGAGTGGTCTGGTGGGTCACACCGGTACCAACGATGGCCGTGAGATCTCCCGCCGCATTGCCGAGGGTGATAAGCAGGCCGAACTGGCTTACCGCACCATGGCATACCAGGTCGCCAAGGAGATCTGCGCTCTGGCAGCACCCCTGCAGGGCAAGGTGGATGCCATCCTGCTTACCGGCGGCTTCGCTTATGACAAGATGCTCATGGGCTGGATCGAAGAATATGTCCGTTTCCTGGCTCCCGTCCATGTCTATCCCGGTGAGGATGAGATGCTGGCGCTAAGCCAGGGCGCTATGCGTGTGCTGACCGGCAAGGAAACCGCAAAGGTATACTAAGATGAAAAGAATTCAGATCATCACCGGCCACTATGGCAGCGGCAAGACGGAATATGCCGTCAATCTGGCACTGCACCTGGCCGAAACCACGGAAAATGTGGCGCTGGCGGACCTGGATATCGTCAACCCCTATTTCCGCAGCTATGAGCAGGCAAAACGGATGGAGGATGCAGGTATCCGCGTCATCGTCACCTCCTGCGGCGGTGTGGCAGACATTCCGGCCATCAATCCGGAGGTCATGTCCATCTTCCAGCAGGAAAAGTGGACGGGCGTTCTGGATGTGGGCGGTGACCCCATCGGTGCCCGGGTGCTGGCTCGGTTTGCCCACATGCTGAAGGCAGGGGAGTATGACTTACTCTTTGTCCTCAATGCCAACCGTCCCGAAACGAAGGACGTAGACAGTGCCCTGCAGTATATGCAGGCCATCGAAGCCGAGAGCCGGCTGAAGGTTACCGGCATTGTCAACAACACCCACCTATGCCGGGAGACCACCCCCGAGGAAATTCTCAAGGGTGCCGGCCTTGCACAGCAGCTGTCCGAAAGGACAGGCCTTCCCGTCGTTCACCATGGCGTGCAGCGCAAATTTGTGGACGATGTTAAAGACAAAATCACCGGCGAGATTCTGCCGATGAATATTTACATGAAAAAACCTTGGGAAATTGAATTCTATGAGGAGGAATAACCAACATGGCCGGAAAAGTAACTTTCGACCGGGACAGATGTAAGGGTTGCGAGCTTTGCGCCCTGGTCTGCCCCAAGCACATCATCGTCATGGACGCTGATGCTACCAACCGCAAGGGCTATCATCCCGCTACTGTACGCGACGAGGACGCTGAAAAGTGTACCGGTTGCGCCAGCTGCGCAAAGATGTGCCCCGATTCCATCATCACTGTAGAACGCAGCTAAGGAGGAACCCATGGAAAAAGAACTGTGGAAAGGCAACGAAGCGGTTGCCGAAGCCGCCATTCGTGCCGGCTGTAAGTATTTCTTCGGTTATCCCATCACCCCCCAGAATGAGATTCCGGAGTACCTGTCCTATCATCTGCCCAAGATCGGTGGCTGTTTCCTGCAGGCCGAGTCCGAAGTGGCAGCTATCAACATGATCTACGGCGCTGCCGGCTGCGGCGTGCGTGTCATGACCTCCTCTTCCTCTCCCGGAATTTCCCTGAAGCAGGAAGGCATCACCTATATGTGCGGCGCTGAGCTGCCTGCCGTTATCGTCAACATGATGCGTGGCGGCCCCGGTCTGGGTACCATCCAGCCTGCACAGGGTGACTATTTCCAGGCTACCCGTGGCGGCGGCAACGGTGACTACCGTCACCTGGTCTACGCTCCTGCCACCATTCAGGAAGCTGCTGACTATGTCCAGATGGCCTTCGATGTGGCTGACCTGTACCGTAACCCCGTTATGGTGGTTGCTGACGGTATGATCGGTCAGATGATGGAAGCTATCGAGTGGCGTGAGATGCCCAAGCGTGAGCTGCCCGAGAAGACCTGGGCAACCACCGGCACCAAGGGCGAGCGTAAGCCCAATGTCATCAACTCTCTGTACATCGATCCCAATCTGTGCGCTGAGCACAACGAGCGCCTGGCCGCCAAGTATAAGGCTATGGAAGAGAACGAGACCCGCTGGGAAGAGGTCAACACCGAAAACTGCGAGGTTCTGTTTGTCGCTTACGGCACTCCTTCCCGTATCACCAAGGCAGCCATCAAGCTGCTGGAGAAGGAAGGCATCAAGGCCGGTCTGTTCCGTCCCATCACCCTGTGGCCCTATCCCAGCAAGCAGCTGAAGGCAGCGGCTTCTCAGGAGAGCGTCAAGGCCGTTGTGGACTTTGAGCTGAGCATGGGTCAGATGATCGACGATGTTAAGATCGCCCTGGAGGGCTGCCGTCCCGTTACCTTCGTTGGTAAGGCCGGCGGTGTGGTTCCCACCCCTGCAGAAGTCGCCGCTGCAGCAAAAGCAGCAATTGGGAGGTAAGAAATCATGGCAATTGTATATCAGAAGTCCAAGGGTCTGACCGATGCCGAGCTGCACTATTGCCCCGGCTGTACCCATGGCATTGTTCATAAGCTGGTAGCTGAGGTTCTGGAAGAGCTGGATCTGCTGGGCACCACCATCGGTGTTGCTCCCGTCGGCTGCTCCGTCTTTGCCTACAACTACTTCAACTGCGATATGCACGAAGCCGCTCACGGCCGTGCACCCGCTGTGGCAACCGCCATCAAGCGCGTATCCGCCCCCGGCACCACCGTCTTTACCTACCAGGGTGACGGCGACTTGGCCGCTATCGGTACCGCTGAGATCGTTCACGCTGCTATGCGTGGCGAAAAGTTCACCACCATCTTCATCAACAATGCCATCTACGGCATGACCGGCGGCCAGATGGCTCCCACCACCATGGTTGGCCAGAAGGCTACCACCGCTCCTCTGGGCCGTGACAAGGATCACTACGGCAGCCCCATCCGTATGAGCGAGATCATCTCCACTCTGGAAGGCGCAGCCTATGTTACCCGTGTGTCCGTCCACGATCTGGCCAGCCTGAACAAGGCAAAGAAGGCCATCAAGAAGGCTTTCCAGATGCAGATGGAAGGCAAGGGCTTCACCTTCGTTGAAGTTCTGGCCTGCTGCCCCACCAACTGGGGTAAGACTCCTGCCGCATCCATCGAGTGGCTGAAGGAAAATATGATCCCTTACTTCCCTCTGGGAGTGTACAAGGATGTTGACGGGGAGGTAAAGTAAGATGACCAATGAAATCATGATCGCCGGTTTCGGCGGACAGGGCGTTATGGCCATCGGTAAGACCCTGGCAGAAGCCGGTATGAAGGAAGGCAAGGATGTTTCCTGGCTGCCCTCCTACGGCCCCGAAATGCGTGGCGGTACCGCCAACTGCTGTGTGGTTATCTCCGAGGAAGAGATCGTTTGCCCCATCGTTCTGGAGCCCACTGAACTGATTGCTATGAACCTGCCTTCTCTGCGCAAGTTCGAGCATGATGTGGTCAAGGGTGGCACCATTTTTGTCAACAGCTCCATCATCAGCGAGAAGGTGGAGCGCGACGATGTTCGCGTGATCAATGTTCCTTGTCTGGACATCGCCAACGAGCTGGGCAATGCCAAGGTGGCCAACATGGTCATGCTGGGCGCCTACATCGAGGCTATGGGCAATCTGGGTACTGAGACCATCAAGGAAATGCTGGTGCATATGTTCACCGGTCCCAAGGCTAAGCTGGTTGACCTGAACATCGAGGCTCTGCGCCGTGGCGCTGCCTGCGTTAAGTAATTGGAAGGAGAAAGAATCTAATGCTGGATCTGGATATCAAAATTATTAAGACCGAAAACCCCAAGGAGAAGCCCACTGACGAGTCTACCCTGGGTTTTGGTAAGATCTTCTCCGACCACATGTTCATCGTGGAATACACCGAGGGCATCGGCTGGCATGACGCCCGCATTCAGCCCTACGGCCCTCTGGCCATCGACCCCGCTTCTCCCGTGTTGCACTACAGCCAGGAAATCTTCGAGGGTCTGAAGGTTTACCGCCGTGCTGACGGTGGCATCCAGATGTTCCGCCCCATTGAGAACGCTCGCCGTATGAACCGCTCTGCCGAGCGTATGGTCATGCCCCAGCTGGACGAAGAGTTCCAGGTCAAGGCCATGAAGATGCTGGCTGAAGTGGAGCAGGATTGGGTTCCCACCCGTGAGGGCACCAGCCTTTACCTGCGTCCCACCATGATCGCTCATGGTGCTGAGCTGGGCGTGCACCCCGCACACAAGTATCTGTACTACATCATTTGCTCTCCCGCCGGCTCCTACTACAAGAACGGCATGTCTCCCATCAAGATTCACATTGAGGATAGCTATGTTCGTGCTGTTAAGGGCGGCACCGGCGCTGCCAAGACCGGTGGTAACTACTCCGCTTCTTTGAAGGCTGCTTACGAGGCTTCCAAGCGTGGTTTTGACCAGGTTCTGTGGCTGGACGGCAAGCAGAACAAGTATGTGGAAGAAGTTGGCGCTATGAACATGATGTTCATCATCGACCACAAGCTCTACACCGCCCCCACCGGCGGCTCCATCCTGCCCGGCATCACCCGCAAGAGCGTGCTGCGTCTGGCTGAGGACATGGGCATTGAGGTCTTTGAGCGTCCCGTTTCCGTCATGGAGCTCTACGAAGCTTACAGCAAAGGCACCCTGCAGGAAGCTTTCGGCACCGGTACCGCTGCCGTTATCTCTCCCGTTGGTCTGATGGAATACCGTGGCGACATCATCAAGCTGTCTGATGGCGAGATTGGTCCCATCGCCATGGCCATTTACAATAAGCTTACTGGTATTCAGCGTGGCAACGAGCCCGACCTGTACAACTGGATCGAGCGGGTGAAGTGATTTTGCAATGCGGTAAAAGTCCATAGAATCAAGGCTAAAAGAGTAGAAAATAATTAATCAATTAATCAAGCAGCCAAAGGGCTTGCTGTCTGCATTTTGCAGATGGCAAGCCCTTTTTTGTTATGCCACTATATGTAGGTTGTAGCAGTTGATGTAACCGCATAATATTGTTACAAGCTGGTGTATTATCTCCTATCTGCGCCGGAATAATGCTTCATACATGCTGTCATAATAGGGAGTGTAGGGGGGCGAAAAATGTTTTGTTGATTTTTTTGACATTATATGATAAAATGGCATTCACAGAATGAGTAACTATACCCCAATATCATTTTGGGCAATACCCCTATGCTTGTGGAAAAGGTTTGGGAGGGAAGATCGTGATTACCTGGAAAAAATGGACGATTTGTTGTTTGATTATCGCTATGTTCGCGATTTTTCCGCGTGCGTATGCTGTAGAGTATACCCTGTTTGATGTAGAAAATCCAAGCAGTGGGGCAGCTGTCTCCGGTTTGACAGAAGCGGACAAAACTTCTATGGTATTAGCTGCACTGCTGGGTGTCAGTATTTCGGGAAATGTGCTGTCGGCGATTTATATTTGCAAGAGAAACAAAAATGAAAACATCAGCCAGATCGACGATGTTCCTCTGGTGGAATATGACATAGATGATGATATTGTTTAGTTTTGTCATGCAGTAGCTTCGAAAATACCCTTGGACGAAACCGTGAGGTAATTGATTATGGCGTCTAAAAAAATTAAGCGTAGAAAATATGTAACATGGGATGATGCGTTCCATGGCTTGAGCCAGACCGTACGGCAGGAATCTGCACGTGTGGCGGCATATACCCAGGCACTGTATGTTCAGGCTTGTGCGGACCAATTCTGTACTGCCACGAAAGAAGGCAAGGAGCGCATCCAGGGAAAGTATGCAGATCTTTCCTTTAAGTGTGGCATGTACCACCAGTTGGGGAAGGCTCTGGTGCCGCCAGAGTACCAGCTTTGGCAGGAAGACTTTACGGAGGAAGAAAGGGCGGTATACCGCAAATACACTTCCGATGGCCGGCTGCTGATGGCCACGTTGCAGGAGCGGGGCGGCGATGAGGAAAAGATGAAGGGTGGCCTTGGCGAAAATCCTACCAGAAACATCCCCTGGCTTATGCTCCGTGAAAGCTGTGAGCAGCACATGGAGCGGTGGGACGGTTCTGGTTATCCTGCAGGATTGCGGGCTGACGAAATTAGCCCCATCGCCCAGATCGTCGGCATTGCCAAGGCACTGGACGATCTGTGCGCCAACACAAAATCGGAAAATCCCTTTGATGATGCCTATCGCACCCTCGTTGCACAGGCCGGTTCTGCATGGAACCCTGCGCTGGTAGAGGTGCTGCAGGCGGCTCGTGCCAAGTGCCGTGGCATCTATAAAAAGTACATCCATTACACCAAGACCCTGCCGGCCACCATTCCTCTTGTGGAAAAGAAGAAGGATCGTCCCATGGGATTGACCTATCGGCCCATGGTAGCCGATGACAAGGGAACTGTGGTGGCTTACGAGGCCATTCCTTGGTTTGCCGGCGTGGCAGGCGACCCGGGTAAGCATGAATCCATCGCGGAGCTGGAGGCAATGTTCCGTCGAAAGAATCTGACACTGGATATTTCCTTCTACTTGCTTTACGAAGCAGCGGATACCGTGTTCCGTAGCGAGAATTGCCAGCTGAATCTGCGGGCTGTGCTGCTGCAGATGCTGCCGGATTTTTACACCTCCGGCACACAACTCCAGCGGTTGCTGCAGCTTTTCAAGGATCAGCCCATCCCCAAGGAAAAGCTGATGCTGACCGTTCCGGCAGAATTAATCGCCAAGACCGCTAAGTCCAATCTGGAGATCATGGAGCGCTATCTGCGTAACGGTATCGTGTTGTTGGTGGACGATTATGACCCGGCAGTGCTGCCGGCGGAGAAGCTGAAAGAGATGGGCTTTACCCACCTGCGGCTGGCGCCGACGCTGTACGGCACGCCGGAAATCGCCCTTGCCATGACCCGACTGCACCAGGCAGGCTTTACGCTGCTGGGCGGCGAGGTAGAGGACCACAAGATGCTCTCCTGGCTGGAAAAGTGCCATGTGTCCTTTGCCAGCGGCCCCATCACCGGCCTCACTGTCAGTGAGGATGAGCTGATCCGGGACGCATTGGCCCGTGAAAAATAAGCTATGAAAGAAAATCTGAATGATTACTTGCTGGTGCTGGAGCAGACGGAGGGGCAAAAACAGCGCGGCCCCTTCAAGCGGAAGCGGGGCGGACAGGAG
>JAGCMI010000045.1 GCA_017646545.1 Oscillospiraceae bacterium
GGGCAATGATCTTGGAATTTTCCTTGGGGGCATATTCCTTTGCGATGGACTCAGCATAGATTTTATCTGTGTTCATTGTAGAACCTCCTTTTGAATTTTACAAGGCTAGTTTACACAAAAAAAGGAGGGGATGGAACAACACCGCAAATGAAATGTGTTGTATTCAAGATGGTCTGGGCGATAAAAACGGGCACAGCAGTTTACTGCTGTGCCCTTGTGATTACAGTAGCTTATATTTCCAGTTGCCGTTTTCTTGATAGTAATAGAATTCGCTTAGTTGCTCCGATTCCATCACCTGCACCATGGCCTCCATGGCCGGCGCCAGGGGATAGTTGCCCAGATCCTTTCGGTCGATCCAGAAAACCTCGCCCTCGTGGGAACTTTTCAATTCGCCGCTGAATTTACAGGTCTTATAGAAGAATACCACATAGCGCGCCCCTTCCACTGTCTGAAACTGCTTGGTACCGCACAGCAGGGGGGATTCAATGGTCAAGCCGGTTTCCTCAAAGACTTCCCGGATGATGGCCTCCACAAAGGATTCCTCTTTTTCCACATGACCGCCGGGGAAGGTAACACCGGGCCAATCAGGATTCTTTCGATCCAGCACCAGAACCTTGTCCCCATGTGTGATCATGCACATATTGCAAAAGATCGCCTGCTCGGTTCTTGCCATTGCGCTGCCTCCGTCAGGTGATGTCACACTTTTCGCCCGTTGCCCAGGCGCCTAAGGCATTGGCGGTGGATTCGGGGTAGAAGCTGTAGTAAGAAACGCCCTTTTCCTTCCGCATACGGCGAAAATACGGGATGTTGCACCACAGAAAAGAGGGGATGCCCATGATGGGCAGAAACAGCGGTCCTAAAATCAAGGATTGTACGCTGTGCCCAAATTCATGTACCCGTACTTGGGGATCTTCGCAACCCAAAAACAGAAACATTCCCATGCCCATGCTGCCCCGGTTATCCCAACGGGTTACGATGCAGCCTCGATAGGTTTCTCTGGGTTTGTGGCGGTTGAGGAGAAAAACAACAAGGCCCACCATGGTCTGGGGAAATCCCCAAGTCCATTGCCAAAGTCTGAAAATCAGTTTTTTCATTTAACAAACCTCGGAATAATCTCATTTTCAATGATGGCTACCAATCTATCCAGCTCCTGCTCGGTGGTATCCTTGCACAGAGAAACCCGGAAAGAGCCATCCATCACCACGGGGGAGGTGTTCATGGCCTCCAGCGTGTGGCTGCGATGTCCCTTGGCACAAGCAGAGCCGGCGGACACGCAAATAAGCGCGTCCTGCAGAACATTGATGCTGTTCTGGGTGGGCACACTGGGGATAGAAATAGAGAGGATGTGGGGCGCATCGTGGGCACCGTTGATCTTCACAGCGGGAAGTTTACATAACTTTTCAATCAGGCCGTTCAGCAGCATTTTTTCTCGGACAATATCTTCCCGGAAAGTAGCGGTACCGGCGGTGCAAGCGGCAGCAAAACCCAAAATGGCAGGGGTAGCCTCCGTGCCGCTGCGCATACCTGCTTCCTGACCGCCGCCAAGCAGCAGGGCGGGGAAGGATTTCAGCCGGGGAGAAATGTAGAGGGCGCCAGCACCCTTGGGGCCATGTACCTTGTGGCTGGACACGGTAATCAGGTCAGCACCCAAGGTCTTGGCGGCAAAGGGAACTTTCAAAAAGCCCTGCACCGCATCGGTGTGGAAAATGGCATCTGGGCAGATTTTGTGGGTCAGCTTTGCCATTTTGTCAATGGGCATCACGCTGCCCACTTCGTTATTGACCATCATGATGGAAACCAGAATGGTGTCCTTCCGCAGGGCAGCCTTCAAACTTTCCAGGCTGATGTTACCCAAGGCATCCGGCTGCAGATAAGTCACTTCAAACCCCTGATTTTCCAGATCCTTCATGCAGTGCAGCACCGCATGATGCTCAATGGCAGTGGTGATGATGTGCTTGCCCCGCTTACCGAAGCGCTTGACGGTGCTGTAAATGGCCCAGTTGTCCGCTTCCGTGCCGCCGGAGGTGAAAAATACCCGATCCGGCTCCGCGCCCATGGCTTTCGCCACGGCAGCACGGGCATCCTTCAGCTGATGTGCCGCATCGATGCCGAAGCGGTACAGGGCGCTGGGATTGCCCCAATCCTCACTCAGCGCCCGGGTCACAGCCTCCACCGCTTCCTTGCAAGGCTTCGTGGTGGCGGAATTGTCTAAATAAATCATATTCTTGTTCCTTATTGATCAGATAAATTTCAGTTTATCACTTGGAGAGTTAGGAATTAGAGATTAGGAATTAGGAATTTGAATAAACAAACACCGGTGTATTTTCCGGGCAATTCCTAACTCCTCATTCCTCATTCCTAATTAGGTGATCAGCCCGATAAACTCCAATTTATCTTTTATTTTCCAACACAGAATCTTTCAAAAATTCGTGCAGTGATATCTTCTCTTACAGTAGCGCCGGTGACTTCGCCCATGGCTTCCATAGCCTGCTCCACATCGATGAGCACCATATCCGGGGTCAGACCCCGCCGCAGCCCCTTGAGGCTGCGCTCCATGGCATCATTTGCCCGACGGATGGCATCATACTGACGGGTGTTGGTGAGGATGCTGCCGTCGCAGGGCAGATCGTGATCAAACAGGGTCTCCACCACATCGGCAAATTGATCCATACCGCTGCCGCTTTTGGTGCTGATCTCCACCACATACATAAAGGGCAGGTCGCTGGGGTCTACCACTTGACCAAGGTCGGTCTTGTTGATCAGCGCAACCGCATTTTCCCGGTCACAGCACAGATCAATGATGGCCTCGTCTTCTTCGCTGAGGGGCTGGGAGCCGTCACAGACGAATACCACCATGTCCGCATTTTCAACAGCCTTGCGGCTGCGCTCCACGCCAATGGCTTCCACCACATCTTCCGTATCCCGGATACCTGCAGTATCAATAAGCCGCAGCTTCACGCCGCCTACCTTCACCACTTCCTCTACGGTGTCACGGGTGGTGCCGGGAATGTCGGTGACGATGACCCGGTCATATCCTGCCAGCGCGTTCAGCAGACTGGATTTGCCCACATTGGCCTTGCCCACGATGGCAGCGGCCACGCCGCTTTTCAAAATGCGGCCATGCTCGTAAGTGCTGAGAATATTTTGCAATGCTTTCTGATTTGCCTTCAAGCTGCTCTCATAACGCTCCAGACCAAAATCCTCAATATCCTCATCGGGATAGTCCAAAACGGCATGGAAATGGCTGCACAGATTGGTAAGGTCGTCGTAAATAGGGGCAAGCTTCTTTTGCAGCACACCGCCCACCTGACCGGCAGCATTGGCAGCAGCCTCCGCAGAGTCGGCTTCAATCAGGTCAATGACTGCCTCCGCTTCTGTCAGATCCAGCTTGCCGTTTAAGAAGGCTCTTTTGGTAAATTCGCCCCTCTGGGCAGGCATTGCGCCAGCCATATACAGCGCCTCCAAACCGGCAGAAAGCACCGCAGGAGAGCCGTGACAGTGGAATTCCACTGTGTCCTCACCGGTATAGCTGTGGGGACCCCGGGAGAAAATGGCGCAGCAATGGTCGATGGTGCGGCCGTTTTTGTCCTGCAGCTGACCTAAGACAAGCTTGCGGTTGGGTGCTTGGGAGAGGGGAGTGCCATTATTGGGCATAAATACTTTTTCTGCGATGGCGGCGCTGTCATCGCCGGTGAGGCGGATGATGCCGATGGCAGAAACGGTGTTGCCGGTGGATACGGCAGCAATGGTATGGGACATAAAAACCTCCTGAATATGGGGCGTTATACTTCTCTGGATGCGGTATCGTCAGAGAAGGACACATGGGCCATATACCAGATGACTCTACTGAAGCTGACGGTGACCCGTACCCGGTTGGACAGCCATACCTCCACCACATTGGAGATATCAAAGGGTCCCAACCGACCCTTTTCCTGGCCGTCCACATACACGGTGTTGTGGGTTATGCCCCGGCAGACGGTGATATCGTGGCCGTCCTTGTGGACGGTGCGGAAGCCACACATGGCAAAGTCCACGATCAGGAAAATGCCGGAGAGGACCGCACCCATGATCCCCAGGGTGATGGGGAGAATATAGCCATTGTTATAGTTGACTTCCGTCCAGGAGGGGATGATGAAGCCGGCCTCGTGGACGATCACTTGCTTGGTAGACTCCCGCAGACTGACAAACAAAATGAACATCGCCAGAAAAATGAGGACCAGACAACCGGTGATCAGCCGCCGGGTTCTGATTTTTGCAGATAATTCTCTTTCAAAGTCGGCTTGCATAATGCGTACTCCTTTTTGGTAAAACACCGGGGAGCGTGACTCCCCGGTGTTGATACAATTACATTTTCTCCGGGGCGGAGAAGCCCAGCAGGCTGATGGAAGTCTCCAGAATGTTCTTTGCCAGCGCAATCAGAGCGATGTAGCCGGCCTTCAGACTTTCGTTTTCCTCGCCCAGAATACGGGTCTCGTGATAGAACTTGTTCACAGCACCGGCCAGTTCATAGATGTAAGCACAGATCTGGTTGGGTGCGGAGTTCTGCAGAGCTGCCTCCATGGCGGGGCCAAACTTGGTAATGGACAGCATCAGATCCTTGGCGTAGTCGTTTGCAGGCTCGCAGATGGGCAGATGCTCCCAGGGGCCATACTTTGCCAGAATGGACTTGATACGCACGATGGTGTAGAGAATGTAAGGACCGGTGTTGCCCTCGAAAGCGGCAAAACGCTCCATATCAAAGTTGTAGTCCTTGGTGGGCTGGTTGCTCAGATCACCGTACTTCAGCGCAGCCATGGCGATCTTACGGGTGGTTTCTTCCACTTCGTCCTCGGAAACGATCTTGTTTTCCACAACCTTGCCGCGGACAAAGTCGGTCATATCCGTAATCAGCTGTTCCAGACGCAGCACACCGCCATCTCTGGTCTTGAAGGGCTTGCCGTCAGCACCGTTCATGGTACCGAAGCCAACATGCTCCAGTTCGGTCTCTGCGCCCACGATGCCGGACTTCCGGGCAGCGCGGAACACCTGCTCAAAGTGCAGGTTCTGGCGCTTGTCGGTGACATAGAGCATCTTGTGGGGCTGCCAATCCTGCATACGCTGCACCATGGTAGCCAGGTCCGTGGTGGCATAGATGGAAGAACCGTCGGACTTCACCAGAATCATGGGAGGCATTTCCTTCTTGTCGCCCTCTTCGGTGACGGGAATGACCCATGCGCCCTCGGACTGCACAGCAATACCGCGAGCCTTCAGATCGGCAACCATCTCAGGGATGTAGGGATCGGCATCGCTTTCACCCAGCCACTTTTCAAAGTGGACATCCAGATTGTCGTAATTCTTCCGCAGGTCAGCCACGGACACATTCATAATGTGCTGCCAGATGGCGCGGTAACCCCGGTGACCCTGCTGCAGCTCGAAGGTGGCCTGATGTGCCTTGTGGGAGAATTCAGGATCGGACTTCTTGCCGGATGCGGTGGGGTAGATCTCCTCCAGCTCGGAGATGGTGAAGGGGGACTCGGTGGGATATTCACCGGTAAAGTCGGGATCAAAATAGGGCAGTTCCGGCTGACGCTCGTGCAGTTCTGCAATGATCAGACCCATCTGCAGACCCCAGTCGCCCAGATGCACATCACCGATGGTGTTGTAACCCAGGAACTTGTGCAGCCGCTTCAGAGCTTCACCGATGATGGCAGGACGCAGGTGGCCGATGTGCAGGGGCTTTGCCACATTGGCTCCGCCGTAGTCCACCACGATGGTCTTGCCTTCGCCCACCTTCTGCACACCGAAGTCGGGTGCGGTTCTCATTTCTTCCAGATAGTTTTTCAGGAAGTGACCGGACAGCTTCAAATTGATGAAGCCGGGCATCACAGCCTCGATCATGCTGTAGTCGTCAGCATTCAGCTTTTCCACAACAGCATTTGCGATCTGAATGGGGGCGCACTTGTACTGCTTGGCGGCAGCCAGCGCACCGTTGCACTGGTATTCACACAGGTCAGGCCGATTGGACACGGTCACTCTGCCGAAAGAGGCGTCGTAACCGGCATCAGCAAAGGCCTGCTGCATTTTTGCGGTAATAATATCAAGAATTTTTTCCATGTTATTTCTCCAAATTACTGGCCCTGGCTCACTTTTGCCAGGTAATCATCATAAGTGCCGTAGAAATCACGAATGGTGCCGTCGGGCTGGAATGCGATAACGCGGTTACAGGTGGACTGCAGCATTTCGTGGTCGTGGGAAGCCAGCAGCACCACACCCTGGAATGCTTCCAGACCCTTGTTCACCGCCTGGATGGATTCCATATCCAGGTGGTTGGTGGGCTGGTCCAGCAGCACCACATTGGCGCCGGAGAGCATCATTTTAGACAGCATGCAGCGCACCTTCTCACCACCGGACAATACATCCACACTCTTAAACGCGTCCTCACCGGAGAACAGCATTCTGCCCAGGA
>JAGCMI010000046.1 GCA_017646545.1 Oscillospiraceae bacterium
GGCCAGGTTCTGTGCAAGCCCGGTTCCATCAAGCCTCTGACCAAGTTCGCTGGCCAGGTTTACGTCCTGTCCAAGGAAGAAGGCGGCCGTCACACTCCCTTCTTCAACAACTACCGTCCTCAGTTCTACTTCCGTACCACCGACGTTACCGGCATCATCTCCCTGCCCGAGGGCACTGATATGTGCATGCCCGGCGATAACGTTGTCATGAACGTTGAGCTGATCACCCCCATCGCTATCGAGAAGGGCCTGCGTTTCGCTATCCGCGAGGGCGGCCGTACCGTCGGTTCCGGTGTCGTCACCGAGATCTTCGAGTAATCCATAGCTCTTAAATGGAATCAAAGCCCCGGCTTCGGCCGGGGCTTTTTTTATGCCAATGGTTAAGATGCGGCAAAGATACAGGAATTTACATTTTGTTCTTGGTTTGATATGGCTTCTGTGATATACTAATAAAGTATGTATGATTATGCAGAAAGATAGGTGAAGTGTTTTGAAGGAATTGTTCGCGAAGATCCAGGAAGCACTGCTGTCTGCCCTGCCCATCACGGCCATTGTGTATGTGCTTTCCCTGACTCCCTGGTTTAATTTTACTTCCGCCGAGCTGATCACCTTCACGGTGGGTGCGGTTCTGCTGGTCGTGGGCCTGGGTCTGTTCAGTCTGGGCGCCGATATGGCCATGACTCCTATGGGTACCCATGTTGGTGCGGGCTTGTCGCGGCAGAAAAAGCTTGGTTTGCTGCTGGTTGTATGCTTTGTGCTGGGCATGCTGATCACCATTGCAGAGCCCGATCTTCAGGTGCTGGCAAAGCAGGTCAGCGCCGTTATGAACGGTACTGTGCTGATCTACGCTGTGGGTATCGGTGTTGGCGCATTCCTTGTGGTTGCGATCCTGAAGATCGTCTTCCGTAAGTCCCTGTCCAGCATTCTGATGCTTTTCTATATGCTGATGTTTGCCATGGCCCTGATGGTTGTGGTCAACGGTAATGATGCGCTGCTGCCCATGTCTTTTGACTCCGGCGGTGTTACCACCGGCCCCATTACCGTGCCTTTCATCATGGCGCTGGGCGTTGGTATTTCCAGTGTTCTGGGTGACCGCCACTCCCAGGAGAACAGCTTCGGTCTTGTTGCCCTGTGTTCCGTTGGTCCCATTCTGGCTGTTCTGATGCTGGGTATTTTCTCCAGCAATGAGATGACCTATGCGGTGCCCGATTACGCCGTCAGCAGTGATATTGTCAACGCATTCCTCCACACCGCAGGCCATACCTGCAAGGAGGTTGCCACTGCCCTGGGTATGATCGTGGTGTTCTTCCTTGGCTGCCAGCTGATCTTCCTGAAGCTCCCCCGGAAGCGCATGATGAAAATCGCTCTGGGTGTTGTATTTACATACATTGGCCTGGTTATGTTCCTCACCGGCGTAAATGTGGGCTTCATGCCCATCGGCTACAAGATGGGTTTCGAGCTGGCCAAGCTCAATGAGGGTGTTCTGGTTCTCCTGGGTCTGATCATGGGCGTGCTGGTGGTGCTGGCTGAGCCTGCCATCCATGTGCTGAATCAGCAGGTGGAGGAAGTCACCGGCGGCTATGTTTCCAAAAAGTCCATGATGCTGGGCCTGTGCATCGGCGTTGGTTCTTCCATCGCCCTGTCCATGATCCGGATCATCTTCGATTTCTCCATCGTCTACTATGTGATTCCCGGTTATTTCCTCAGTCTGGGCCTTTCCCTGTTTGTGCCCCCGGTGTATACGGCCATCGCCTTCGACTCCGGCGGTGTCGCCTCCGGCCCCATGACCTCCGGCTTCATCCTGCCCTTTGCCACCGGCGTGTGCGTGTGTCTGCAGGGTGAGGCAGCGGTGCTGCGGGATGCCTTCGGTGTTGTGGCTGTAGTTGCCATGACTCCGCTGATCACCATTCAGCTGCTGGGCTTCCGGGCAATCGTCTCCGAGAAGATCGCCGAGAAGCGGGCTATGAAGAAGATCCTGGGTGCCGACGATCAGCAGATCATCAACTTTATGTAAGGAGGTACAGCTATGGCAAATGCAGTGAATGAATCCGCAATCAAGAAGCTGAAACTCCTGTTTACGGTGGTGGATCGGAACAAGGGTGAATTCTATCTGGACGTTCTGAGCCAGTTTGAAGTGAATTTCCAGACTCTGATCAACGGCACCGGCACAGCGAATTCCGAAATTCTGGATATGCTGGGTCTGAACAACAACAAAGCGGTTGTGATCAGCGTGATCCGCGAAGATCTGACCGATACCATTATGAATGTGCTGGACGAAAAGTTCCGCACCATCCGCAACGGCAAGGGTGTGGCCTTCGCCGTGCCGCTCAGCAGCGTCATCGGTGTGAATATCTACCGGTTCCTGAGCAACAACCAGATGTAAGGGAGGATAGCCATGACTACCAATAATCATGAAGTGATTTTCGCCATTGTAAACGCAGGCTTTGCCGAGGATGCTATGGACGTGGCCCGGGAACAGGGTGTCCGGGGCGGTACCATCCTCAATGCCCGCGGTGTGGCCCGGGCTGACGAGGCTGCCTTCTTCGGCATCTCCATCCACCATGAGAAGGAGATTCTGATGATGGTGGTGGAGAAGTCCATCCGGGACAATGTGCTCAATGCCCTCTATACGGAGATGGGCATGGCCAAGAAGGCCCAGGGTATCGTTTTTGCCCTGCCGGTTTCCGACGTGGCTGGCCTGGTCCAGATTGAGGAGCAGAAGGTCGAAACGGAAGTGTAACGCAGCAGGCACCGCTCGAAAATGGGCGGTGCCTGTTTTCGTGGAAAGAAATACATGAAA
>JAGCMI010000047.1 GCA_017646545.1 Oscillospiraceae bacterium
CCTTCGCCCCCGGAACGCGATCAGTTGTTATTGTTCTGACTTTCGATCACAGCGTCGATGGCCAGAACCACCGCCAGAGCGGTGATCTCATCCACGCCATCGGCGATGTCCAGTTCATAGCTGTCACCCCAGGTCATCCATTGTTTGCTGATGGTAGCAATGCTGCGGCCGGATTTGGTGATCCGGTATTCGTGGGAGAAGAAGTCGCCATCTACTTCCCAGCCGGGACCTTCGATGGAGTACTTGGGGAAGAGGAAGGTGAATTTGCGCACGACCTGGGCGATTTGCGTGCCGTCCACATAGACGGAATATCGGGGCATCCATGTCAGCAGTTCCTGCTTGATGTATGCTTTTTCGTGATGGCTACCATTGTAGACATGAAGCTTCTTTCCGAAAGAGAATACTTCACCCTCCACAAAATAGCGGTCTGTACCGCTGGCATCCTTCACGGTGAACTTATCGCCCCAGGAAAAAACCTTTTGTTTGATGTACAATTTCATAGCAGCACCTCCTTTTGCTTAAAGATATCAAAAAATGAGCTGTTTTTCAAGGAAAATCCGTTGAAAATGAGGTGTAAAAATAGTATAAAAATTTTTCAGAAAAAATCGAAAAAAGGTATTGACAAATTGGGTATCTCGCGCTATAATACTCAAGCGCCTGGACGATTAGCTCAGCTGGCTAGAGCATCCGCTTGACGTGCGGAAGGTCATAGGTTCGAGTCCTATATCGTCCACCAAACAAAAAAGACCATCCATTTGGATGGTCTTTTTTGTTTGATATGGTATTTTCGATATAGGACTCGAAGAGGGCGGCAACGGCGTTGCCGTTGCAAAAAAAT
Organism: Oscillospiraceae bacterium; assembly: GCA_017646545.1. GTDB lineage: Bacteria > Bacillota > Clostridia > Oscillospirales > Oscillospiraceae > Faecousia. Next base: position 839 of record JAGCMI010000047.1, read on the forward strand.
GTCCGGGGGACAATTTTTTAGCCCGGGGAAGAGTCCATTGATTTGCGGACGCGGGTGAGAACCTGTGGACGGAAATCAATTTTCTTTTACGCTGGCTAAGGAGTCGGTGACATATTGATTAAATCGAGTCCTATATCGTCATTTCATATCCTGCACCTCCATGGTGCTTGAATTTATCACCAAGGCTTCCTATTACACAAGGGAGCTTTTGACAAAAGAAAACATCCCCTAACAAACCGACCTATGATCCAGTCATGGGTCGGTTTCTCTGTTTTGCAAACCCTGGTAGAAGATTTGTGATTTCTGGCATACAAGACACAATTGTAAAATTTGGCTATCGACGGGTGCTTTTTCTTGTGTTATAATTTATGAAGGGAAAACAAGTACAAGAAAAGGGGAGAAGAATATGAGGAAAACATGGAAAATGAGAATGCTTCTTCTGCTGGTACTGGCAGCGCTGGTTTTGTCCGCCTGCAGTCCCGGTGGGGGAAAGAGAAAGGAGATCAATGTGACTTCCGATTCGTTGTATGTGCAGAAGGTGGAAAATCTGCCGGATGATTTTATCATGGGCATGGATGCCTCCTGCGTGCCGGCTTTGGAGGCCAGTGGCGTCAAGTATTATGATTTTGACGGCACCGAGAAGGATGTCTACGAGATCCTCAGTGACAATGGCATCAATTATATTCGTGTCCGTATCTGGAATGATCCCTTTGATGCCAATGGCAACGGCTATGGCGGTGGTAACTGTGACATTGAAAATGCCATCGCTATTGGCAAGCGAGCCACGGAGTATGGCATGAAGCTGCTGGTGAACTTCCATTATTCCGACTTCTGGGCAGATCCCGGCAAGCAGATGGTGCCCAAGGCCTGGAAGGGCATGAGCACGGATGAAAAGGCCGAGGCTATTTATGCCTATACCAAGGATTGCCTGCAGCAGCTGAAAAAGGCAGGCGTGGATGTGGGCATGGTACAGATCGGCAACGAAACCAACGGTGCGCTCTGCGGTGAGTCCAGCGCGGCTCTGGGCGGCTGGAAGAAGATCATGCAGCTGATCTCTGCCGGCTCCAAGGCGGTGCGGGAGGTTTGCCCCGATGCGCTGGTAGCGGTACATTTTGCCAATCCCGAAAATGCCGAGAGCTATGCCAGCTACGGTAAGAACCTGGACTACTATGGGGTGGACTATGATGTGTTTGCATCTTCCTACTATCCTTACTGGCACGGCACGCTGGACAATCTGGCGCAGGTGCTTGACAAGATTGCAACTACTTATAATAAAAAGGTAATGGTGGCAGAAACCTCCTATGCCTATACCCCCAACGATACGGATTTTAACGGAAACACCATCGGTGAAGGTGCCAATGTGGTGAAGGATTATCCCATGACCGTGCAGGGTCAGGCCAATCTGGTGCGGGATGTGATCGATACCGTGGCCAATAAGACCGCAAATGGCATTGGCGTGTTCTATTGGGAAGGTACATGGATCTCCGTGGGCACCAATTCCTGGGAAGAGAATTCTGCCAAGTGGGAAAAGTACGGCTCCGGCTGGGCTTCTTCCTATGCTGCGGGCTATGACCCCAACGATGCCGGTAAGTACTACGGAGGCTGCGCGGTGGACAACCAGGCCTTCTTTGATGAAAAGGGTCATGCACTGGAATCTTTGAAGGTGTTTGGCTTGGTTCATAAGGGCAATGCTGTGGAAAATAAGGCCGATGCCGTTGAAGATGTGAATCTGATCTGCGATATCAATGGGGAAGTGTTCCTGCCCGACTTGGTCAACGCTGTGATGCTGGATAATTCCAAACAGCAGATTGCGGTGCAGTGGGAAGAAGTGGACATCGAAGCGCTGAAGGCCCAGGGTATTGGACAATACACCATCAAGGGTACTGCTGGCGGCATGGAGGCAACCTGCTATCTGTCCCTGGTGTACTACAATTACTTGCAGAACTGGAGTTTTGAAGAGGGCGATGCCGGTTGGGCGGCCACAGCGCTGAAAAAGTTCGATCAGCTCTATGTGGAGGACAAGGTCACCGACTCCATTACCGGTACAAAGCATTATCATTTCTGGGGCGCATCTGCCAATAGCGTGGAATTTACCCTGGAGCAAGAGGTCGAGAATCTGGCCTCCGATACTTATAGCTATGAAATTTCCATCATGGGCGGCGATTGCGGAGAAACCGAGATCTATGCCTATATCAAGGTCAACGGTCAGATCGTGGCCACGGCAGAAACGCTGGTAACCGTGTACAACGAGTGGCACACCGCCCGCATCGAATCTTTCGACTATCACGAAGGTGATACTCTGGTGGTGGGCATCTATGTCAAGTGCAATGGCGCAAATGCCTGGGGCAAGATCGATGATGCCAAACTCAATGTGGTTACGGAATAAAGGAGAGAAACCATGAAGAAACTTGTAAATCGTGTGGTTGCCGGTGTGTTGCTGGCAGCGCTGATGCTTTCCCTGGTCGGATGCGGGGGCAGGGTGGAGGCAATGGCAGATCCCGTGGATGATAATTACAGAACCTTCTATCAGGTCTTTGTCGGCTCTTTTTCCGACTCCAACGGTGATGGCATTGGTGACTTGAGAGGCCTTATTAACCGCTTTGACTATCTCAATGACGGTAATATGAACTCCGAAACCAGCCTGGGCGTGCAGGGCATCTGGCTGTCTCCCATTTTCACATCTCCTTCTTATCATAAGTATGATGCCAAGGACTACTACAAGCTGGATTGGCGCTTTGGCACGGAAGAGGATCTGAAAGAACTGGTGGAGCTGTGCCACAGCCGCAATGTAAAGCTGATCATGGATCTGGCCATTAACCATACCTCCAACCAGCACGAGTGGTTCCTGCAGTTTAAGCAGGCAAGAATGGACGGCGATACATCAAACCCTTACTATGACTACTACACCTGCGTCACCACCGAAGAGAAGGTGGGCGGTAGAAGTTATCAGAAGATTGCCGGTGTGGATGCCTGGTATGAATGCAATTTCTCCGGTGACATGCCGGAACTGAATTACGACAATCCCGAAGTGCGCCAGGCCATGGTGGATGTGGCCAAGCATTATATGGATCTGGGCGTGGATGGTTTCCGGTTTGATGCGGTGAAGTACATTTATTTCGGTGATACGGCCCAGTCTGTGGATTTCTGGACCTGGTATATGGAGCAGCTGCGCAGCATCAATCCCGATGTGTACTGTGTGGGCGAGTGCTGGTCCGGTGAAACCGAAATCCTGGACTACTACAGCGCCATGAACTGCTTCAACTTTGCGGTTTCCGGTGCGGAAAGTGTGGTTGCCGGCGCAGCCAAGGGTAGTTCCATCTCCAGCTACACCAACTATATGGCGTCCTTCCAGGATAAGGTATTGAAGGCAAATCCTAATGGTATGGTCAGCTCCTTCCTGTCCAACCACGATCAGGATCGCATTGCCGGCGCCTTCATTTTGGACAGCAATATGCGCATGGCGGCCAACTTGTACCTGCTTTCTCCCGGCAGCCCCGTGATCTACTACGGTGAGGAAATTGGTATGCGCGGTTCCCGCGGCGGCGCCATGACCGATGCCAACCGCCGTTTGGCCATGCTGTGGGGCGATGGAGATATGATCCGTGACCCCGAGGGCACCACCTATGCCAAGGATAAGCAGATCCAAACCACCGTGGCAGACCAGATGGAAGATGAAAACAGCATGCTGCGCTACTACTGCAAGTTGCTGACCATCCGTCACCGCTACGAAGCCATTGCCCGTGGTGATTACGAGGCGGTGAATAAAAGCAAAAACCTGGGCGGCTTCATCATTCATTACGAAGGGCAGAAGCTGGTGCTGCTGCACAACAATTCCAATGAACCCATCACCGTGGATCTGAGCCAGTGGGCAGCGCTGTCCGATCTGGGATTGAGCCAGCTGTGCGAGGCCATCGGCTCCGGCAGTGCCACTTTGAAGGGGAACACCCTGGTTATTGACGGTATGACCAGCGTTTTGCTCCGTTGATTTCAGCATTGACAAGAAATAGTACCCCTTGCCAAAATGTACAAATTTACTTTTTCGTTTGACCTACTATTGACAAAAATATGAATAAGTTCTATAATTGTTGGTGCGCTTTTAATAGTGCGCAACAAAAATTAGGAGGAAAAAAGAATGAAGAAAATCATTGCTATGCTGCTGGCTCTGGTCATGATGCTGAGCCTGGCTGCATGCGGCCCCAAGGAGCCCACTGTCAATACTGCCGAACTGGAAGGCACTTATGACATCACCATGTGGGTTTCTGAAATCGACGGCGTTGCTGCTCTGACTCAGCAGCAGATCGATGCCTTTGAGGCTGCTTACCCCGGCATTGTCATCAATGCATCCATCGAAGGCGTTACTGAAGCTGACGCTGGCTCCAAGGTCATTGCTGACGTCGCTTCCGCTCCCGACATCTACTGCTTCGCACAGGACCAGCTGGCCCGTCTGGTGCAGGCTGCTGCTCTGGCCCCTCTGGGCGAGACCGCTGCTGCTACCATCAAGGCTAACAACGACGCCGGTTCCGTCGCTGCAGGTACCGTTGCCGGCACTCTGTACGCTTATCCCATGACTTCCGACAATGGCTACTACATGTACTATGACACCAGCGTCATCTCCGCTGAGGACGCTGAGAGCATGGAAGCTATCATCGCTGCCTGTGAGAAGGCTGGCCTGAAGTTCCGTTACGCTCTGGAGAACGCATGGTACACCGCTTCCTTCTTCTTCGCTACCGGTTGCCACTCCAACTGGACCATGGACCAGGACGGCAACTACACCAGCATCGACGATGACTTCAACTCCGAGGCTGGTATGGCTGCTATGAAGGGCATGCAGAAGCTGGCTCAGTCCTCTTGCTACGACTCCAATGCTGACATCTTCACCGATGCTGCTGTCGTTATCACCGGTATCTGGAACGCTAACGCCGCTGCCGAGCACTTCGGCGAGAACCTGGGCGCTACCGACCTGCCCTCCTTCGAGGTTGACGGCAAGTCCTACCACCTGGGCTCCTACACCGGCAACAAGCTGATGGGTGTCAAGCCCCAGACCGATCCCAAGAAGCAGGCTGTTCTGTCTCTGCTGGCTCAGTGGCTGACCAACGAGGAGTGCCAGATGGCTCGTTACAACGAGTTCCAGTGGGGTCCCTCCAACAAGAACGCTCAGGCTTCCGAAGCTGTCCAGTCCAACACCTCTCTGGCCGCTCTGGCTAAGCAGGGTGAGTTCGGTCAGCCCCAGGGTCAGATCCACGGCGCATGGTGGGATATCGCCAAGCTGCTGGGTGCTGAGGCTAAGGCTGCTAACTCCGATGCTGATCTGCAGTCCGCTCTGGACGACTACGACGCAGCTATCGACAGCGTTCTGAACATGTCTGAAGATGCTAAGCTGGCTTGGTCCGCTATCGGCACCATCTGCGGCACCAACTGGGATACCGACTTTGCTATGAGCAAGGTTGCTGACAACACCTACGAGACCGACGTTCTGTCCCTGAAGGCAGGCGAGGAGTACAAGGTCCGTCAGGGCGCTGCTTGGGATGTCAACTATGGTGTTGACGGCGTTCCCGGCGGTGACAACATCGTTGTCGAGGCTGATGGCAACTACAAGATCCAGCTGATCCTGGATGGCGAGACTGCTACCGTCAACCTGATCCCCGCCTAATTCAATATAAACTGAGGGCTGTGGGGAGCCTTTTGGCTCCCCCTTCCTTCGAGCAAAGGCATTGTTAGCCGGTATACAAGGACAACAGTTGTCTTGTGTACGGGCCAGCGATGCCTTATTTACTAAAATTTGCAAGGAGGTTAGTGGTATAAACTCGGTTTATATTTTGCGCTTATGAAAAAATTAAACGATTTAGAGTATTTGAAACTGAGTAAGATGGGCGCGCTTTGGTATAACATCAAGCTGTTCATCCTCTGTACATTCCCTCATTGGCTGTGGAATGATCTGTGCCTGGGTACCTGGAACTTCATTAAGAAGACCGGCCGGGGCATTAAGAACGAATTTGTCGACATTGGCACTACCTTTGCCAAGGGCAACTGGGCAGTGAAGCTGTCTTTCTTCCTGTTTGGCTTTGGTAACTTGTTTTATGGACAGATTATGCGTGGCATTCTGTTCCTTCTGTTTGAAATCATCTTTATTGCATACATGGTGATCCCCAGCGGTGGTATCCACTGGCTGAGCAAGTGCAACTTCTTCCAGACCGGTATGACTGTCGGTACAGAGCAGGGCGGCATGCAGGAAGTGGAAATGTATGGCGATAAGTTTACGATTTGGGTCGCTGGTGATGACTCCGTCAAGGTTCTGCTGTACGGCCTTTTGACCATCCTCTTCATCGTGGCCTTCATTTGGACCTGGCGTACCCAGGTCAAGCAGTGCCGTATCTGCATGGACATCACTGCCAAGGGCAAGAAGATCAAGTCCGCAAAGGACGATATGAGATCTCTGGTGGACGATGAGTTCCACAAGACCCTGCTGGCTGTGCCGCTGATGGGTATTCTGATGTTCACCGTGCTGCCCATCATCTACATGGTGCTCATTGCGTTCACCAGCTATGACGCTGCACACGACGGCTACTCCAACCTCTTTAGCTGGGTTGGCTGGGAGCATTTCAACGAACTGTTCAACTTTGGTGAGGGTGGCTTGGGCCTGGCTTTCGGCGAAATCCTGTCCTGGACGCTGATGTGGTCCTTCTTTGCCACCTTTACGAACTACTTCCTGGGTATGTTCGTTGCTATCATGATCAACAAGAAGGGCATCCAGCTTAAGAAATTCTGGAGAACCGTGCTGGTCATGACCATCGCCATTCCTCAGTTCGTGTCCCTGCTGTATGTGTCCAAGCTGTTTGACTCCTCCGGTATCATTGGCGAGGCTCTGGGTGAGATCGGCTTCATCAAGGAGTTCCTGAGCGCCAATCATTACATCTCCCTTTGGGATTCTCCCACCATTGCCAAGATCCTGGTCATTGTCATCAACATTTGGGTTGGTATTCCTTATGTGATGCTGCAGGCCACCGGTATTCTGATGAATATCCCCGCTGACCTGTATGAGTCCTCCCGTGTGGACGGCGCCAGCGCTTGGCAGCAGTACACCAAGATCACCCTGCCTTACATGCTGTTCGTTACCGGCCCTGCGCTGCTGACCAGCTTCGTGAGTAACCTGAACAATTTCAATGTTATCTACCTGCTCTCCGGTGGCAACCCCCTCAACACCGAACTGGGTGTTCAGGGCGGCGTCTCCGTGGGTCATACGGACCTTCTGATCACTTGGCTGTATAAGATGGCTCTGGGCAGCGCTGAGTCTAAGTACTACATGGCATCCGTCATTGGTATTTTGATCTTCGCAGTTTGCGCTGTGCTGTCTTTGATCATTTACAATGTGATCCCGTCTACTAAGAACGAGGAGGATTTCAAGTAATGGAAAAGAATCATAATAAGATCCAGAAATCCGGCCTCGGTGCCCGGGCCAGCAGAAGACTGGCCAACACCATAATCTACATCGTTCTGATCACCATGACCGTGGTTTGGCTCTTCCCCTTCTTCGGCATTGTGATGGAATCTTTCAAGGTCAATACCAGAGGTATGGATGGTGAGCTGTTCCCCGAAAAGTTTGGTTTTGACAACTACATCCGTCTGTTTAAGGAAACCGACTTCCTCAATTGGTTCATCAATACTGCCATCATGGGTGTGGCCACCGCATTCTTCCAGACCTTCTTCGTTCTGGCAATGAGCTACACTTTGTCCCGTCTGCGTTTTAAGGGTAGAAAGGGTCTGATGAACCTGATGCTGATTCTGGGCATGTTCCCCGGTTTCCTCACCATGATCCTGATCTACAAGGTCTTCTCCGATCTGGGTCTGACCATGCAGATGGCACCCGTGGGTCTGGTCATCGTTTATTGTGCCAGCTCCGGTATGGGCTACTATGTGTCCAAGGGTTTCTTCGACACCATTCCCAAGACTCTGGACGAGGCTGCCCGTGTGGACGGTGCCACCCGCCTGCAGGTGTTCTACAAGGTCATCATGCCCCTGTCCAGCTCCATCGTCATCTACACCATTTTGATGGGCTTCATGGCTCCTTGGGGCGACTTCATGCTGGCCAGCTACATCATCCATGAGAATTCTCAGGGCATGACCGTGGCCGTCGGTATGTTCGAGTGGCTTTCCAAAACGATTGTCAACACCAACTACACCATGTTCTGTGCCGCAGGTGTTGTGGTTGCTGTTCCTGTTACGACCGTGTTCCTCTGCTTGCAGAAGTACTATGTTGAAGGCGTCACAGGCGGCGCAGTGAAAGGATAAGAGGTAGATATTATGGCAAGTGTCAAGTTAACCAATGTTAAGAAAGTTTATGATAATAATGTGGTGGCTGTGCAGGAGTTCAATCTGGACATCGCCGATAAGGAATTCATCGTTTTCGTCGGTCCTTCCGGCTGCGGTAAGTCCACCACTCTGCGTATGATCGCAGGTCTGGAAGATATCTCCGGCGGTACCGTTGAGATCGACGGCGTTGTGGTCAATGACCTGCAGCCCCGTGACCGTAACATCGCCATGGTCTTCCAGAACTACGCCCTGTACCCCCACCTGACCGTGTTCGAAAACATGGC
>JAGCMI010000006.1 GCA_017646545.1 Oscillospiraceae bacterium
GAAGAAATGAATGCTTCCATCGACGAGGCTGCTGCAAACCTGGCTTCCACCAGACAGGAACTGATCGATGCCATCACCAATGGCGACAAGGCTCTGGACGACAAGATCGCTGGTCTGACCACCGCTCTGGAAGCTGCCGTCGCTGCCGCTGAGGCTGCTGATGAGGCTCTGCGTACCGAGCTGAACGCTCGTATCGATGAGGCTGTTGCTGCTCTGAACGCTACCATCGCTCAGGTCCAGAAGGATCTGGAAGATGCAAAGGCAGAGCTGGCCGCTAAGGATGCTCAGCTGAACAACCTGGTGATCGTCGCCATCGTGATCGCAAGCATTTCTGCCTGCGGCTGCCTGGCACTGCTGGCACTGATTCTGCTGAAGAAGCGCAGCTAAGCCAAACGCGTATTGCGCGGCAAAACCCATAACCTAAGCAAGCCCCGGAGCTTCGGCTCCGGGGCTTTTCCTTTGACTGATACTTGTGTTTTGCGTTGGAGTGTGCTATCATAGCAAACAAGAAATTCCGCATATTGGGAGGAATCCTATGAGAAAGACAAAGATTCGGCTATCTGCGTTGCTGCTGATTCTGGCGATGATGCTGTGCGCCTGCCAAACGGGTGTAACACCCACTACCAACGAGCCCGGTCCCCAGCCCACTGTGGCAGCTGGAGAACATCTGGACGACAATGGGGACGAAATCTGTGACCATTGCGGCATTGATGTAACGGTGGAACTGGATTTTTATGCCTTTAACGATTTGCACGGTGTGTTTAACGACACGGATACAAACCCCGGTCTGGATGAGCTGACCGCTTCCTTGAAAAATGCCTATGCCGATGACAGCACCTATGAGATTCTGCTTTCCTCCGGTGATATGTGGCAGGGCAGTGTGGAGTCCAGTTCCAACAAAGGTCAGCTGATGACCCAGTGGATGAACCACATGGGTTTTGTGTCCATGACCATCGGCAACCATGAATTTGACTGGGGCAGCGCCTATATTGCGGAAAATGCCAAGCTGGCAGATTTTCCCTTCCTGGGCATCAATATCACCGATGAGAATGTACAAACCCCTTACTGCCAGTCCTCCGTTGTGGTGGAGCGGGGCGGTGTAAAGATCGGCATCATTGGCGCCATCGGTGATGTGCTTTCCTCGGTTTCCGGTGAATTTACCTCCGGTGTCAGCTTTGCCGCCAGAACGGAACTGACCAATATGGTCAAGGAAGAAGCCACCCGCCTGCGGCAGGAAGGCTGCCATCTGGTGATTTACAGCATCCATGCCGGCTATGATAATTCCTATTCCGGCATTAAGGATATGTCCAGCAATTTGGGCTATTACAATCTGGGCTTGTCCGAGGGTTATGTGGATCTGGTGTTTGAATCCCATAGCCATCAAAGCTATATCATCCGGGATAAGCATGGCATTTATCATCTGCAGGGCGGCGGCTATAATTCCGGCATCAGCTTTGCCAACATCTGCTACAATCTGGTGACCAACACCCATGAGGTGGAGGAAGTAAAGATTCTGGATACCGATGTTTACGAGGATAATTCTCTGGCGGATGATCCCATTGTGCAGCAGCTTTACAGCCAGTATTTTGGCACAGAGGATCCCTATGCCACGGTTTTGGGTCGCAACAACACCGTTCGCAACAGCCATGAGATCGGTGAAAAAGTGGCCCAGCTCTATCTGGAAAAGGGCAGGGAACTCTGGGGCGATACATACAATGTGGTGCTGGGCGGCGGATTTATCAAGACCCGTACCCCCTATGACCTGTCTGCCGGCAATGTGACCTACTCCCAGCTTTACAGCCTGCTGCCCTTTGACAATGCGCTGGTGCTGTGTGAGCTCACCGGTAAGCAGCTGCGGGAGAAAATGCTGGGTTCCAGCAGCTATTTCTGCGCCTATGACGATTCGCTGCGCAGCTCCATCGTGGATACAGAAATTTACTATGTGGTGACGGATACCTATACTTCCTTCTACAAGTACAATATGTTCACAGAAGTGGCTCGCTTGGAAGATTACTATGCCCGTGACCTGCTGAAAGATTTTATTGCTGACGGCGGCTGGGGCGCGGCTCCTGCGGTGATTTCCCTGGCAGAGGCTAACTCCATTGGCGCTGCGTTGGGGGCCAATGAGAGCACTCCTGGGGCTTACGAACTGACCGGTGTGGTGACCTCCGTGGTCAATACCACTTACGGCAATCTGTATATTCAGGATGAAGCGGGAAATTCCTTCTACATCTACGGACTTTACGATGCCTCCGGCCGGGTTCGCTATGGTGCCATGGCCAATGCGCCCCAAGTGGGAGACCGAATTACTGTGATTGGCGCCATTACCAAGTATGTAAGTAGCCAGGGCACAGCAACCATTGAGATGAAAAATGCTTGCCTGAAATAAAAAATAAGGGTGCGGTTCTGCATGAGAACCGCACCCTTGTGCTATTTATTTGGATTTTCTTTTCCGCAGCAGATGTTCTGTAACGGTGAAGGCGATGAATACCAGCGCGCAAGTCGCAGAGATTCGGGCGCCTAACTGGAATGCCTTGTTTTCGTAGCGGAATTCGATATCGTGGGGGCCTTCTGTCAGCATCAGACCCACCATGCAGTCACCTATGAGGGTGATTTCTGCTTCGTTTCCGTCCACATAAGCCACCCAGTTGCCGTCCTGGGGGATGGAGGTGTAGAGCAGACCGTCCCGGTTACAATCGATGGTGCCTGCCAGATAGGTGTTGGAGAATTCTGTCAGCTGCAGGGTGGAGGCATTCAAAATCTCATAGCCCTGGCGGAAGAGCTCTTCGTTCAAAATGGCAGCTCTCACGCTGACAGAGGTGCTGGAATGATTGGGGGCGCATTTGATTTTCACTTCCACCACATCACCCGGCTGCACATCTTCAACACCCAGCATCTGGGAGAGGGAGAAGGTTTCGTTAAACACCAACTGGCCATTGTGCCAGACACTGAAGTTTTTGTGCTTATAGAGATTCAAGTCCAGACAGAAATAGCCTTCCTTGCCGATTTCATAGGTGTAGGTCAGTGTGCCACCGCTGCTGCCGGTGGAGAAACCGATATGACCGGCAATATTTTGCTGGTTGATGGTGATGTCACCGTCGCTGGTAAGGGTAAAGGGGGTGCTGGAGATGGTGGACCAGATGGATTTGGTCAGTCCCGTGGCCTGCCGGAACAATTGGTTCTGGAAGGTGAAGGAATGGTTGTTGATGTTGAACTCGGTTTCCGCCAACTCCGCATTGGCCAGGAAGCCCAGGGGGAGATAGGCGTTGTTTTGCAGCAGGGTAAGACCGTTTTCCTGCAAAACCACATCGAAATAGGCATTTCCGTCGGTCGTATTGTCCCGTTCCACCAGATATTTTAAGTTGAGGAACAGATTGGCCACGGGGGTGCCTTCTTCGTAGCAATAGCGGTTCCAGCTGTTATAGCCGGCAGCGCCTAGGCATGTTGTAAATTGTGTGGTGGCCACATTGGCGGAAGAGGAGAAGGTGGAAATGCCGTTGTAGCCGTTGAGGGCGCCGTCGTTGAGGGTTTGGGCGTGGGTCACTTCTGCGCGGTAGAAGCCATCGTCTTGTTCGTTCATCTTCTGGAAAAGTTCTGCGGCAGCATTCTCTCCCTTGGGATAGTCATAGTCAGCGATGGAGAAGCCGCTGAAGAACAGCGCGGCATGCAGCACCAGTTCCAGTGCCATTGCGCCTGCAATGATGCCGCAGGCTTTATTGCGGCGCTTCAGGGTATCATCCCGATGGATCATGTGCAGTTGTGCCTGGGGCGGATCCTCCTGCTGGGGAGCGCTGAGCGCCCGGTAAAGCATGCTGAAATGGCTGTGGGAGAGGATCATGCACAGCAGATACAAACCGATGAAGAGGAAATTAAACAGCCAGTAGAGATAATCATTTCCATCGTGTCCGCCCAAGAGCAGAAGCAGGATGGTCGCTGCGCCGGCGGTGATGATCTTCCACAGGGGGAAGGTGCTGCGCAGCAGCCATGCCCGGTATGCCATGTAGAGCACCACAAAGCTGAAAAGGAAGCTGAAACGATAGGGAATCTGATTGGTGAAATGGAAACCGTGCCAGATATAGTCCAACTGACGGATGATAAAGCTCAGGCTAAACAGCAGCAAAAGGAAAATGCTGCACAGCTTGTCCCGCAGCTTGACATCATTGGACAGCAGGAACAAAACAGCCAGCGCCAGCGGGAATACACCACAGTAAAGATTGGGCAGACCGTCAATGTAGGTGGGTGTCTGTCCGCCGCCTACCTGACCGGCGACCTGACGCATGGCATCAAAGATGGGGGGCAGGGAAGCCAGCATGGCATCCTTCCAGAGGAAGAAAGTGGCTTCGCCGCTTTCTTTTGCCGTTTTGTAGGCATTCCATGCTTCCCGGGCGGCTGTTTCTGCCTGGGAGGAAACGATGTTCAGATCAAAATAATCCGGGAATTGATTGACACTGGAATGGGTGTCCTGCAGGGCGGCCAGAGCGGGCAGTTCCAGGATGGTGGTCATGCCCAGCGCCAGAACGGTGAAAAAGCCAATGATCATCAGATTGGCAAAAAGCCGGCCAATGCTCTTGAAGCGGCAGATTTCGTAGCACCAGAACAGCAGGAACACAAAAATGCAGATGAAAAAGCCAACATAGTAGTTGGCGGCCACGGCCAAAGTCAGGGTAATGGTGTAAAGCAGGTATTTTCTGTCCCGCAGCAGCAGGATTGTGCCCAGCGCCACCAGCGGCAGCAGGGCAAAGGTGTCCAGCCACATGATGTTCCACTGATAGCCTAGCGCCCAGGCGCACATGGCATAAAAACTGCCAAACAGCGGCAGCGACAGATCATCAGAGCCGAAAAGCTTTTTCAGCATGATGGCGAAAAAGCCGCTGGCCAGACCCAATTTGATGGGCATGAGCATGGTGAAATAGGTCAGCACCCAGTTTTCCGGCAGCAGCACGCTGAGTAGGTTCAAAGGAGATGCCAGGTAATAGGAGATCATACCCAGATAATCCATACCCATACCCACACTCCATGTCCACAGCAGGCTGTCGCCGGAGCGCAGCGCCTGCCGGAATTGGCGGAAGAAGGGGTAATATTGGTGGAAATTGTCGGAATAGAGCAAGGTGTAGCTGCCAAAGGGGGTGACGGAGGTGATAAAATACACCAGCATCATGATGCTGAAAGGCAGCAGGAAAGAAAGGGCGGTATAATTCCATTTGAATTTTTGATTAGGTGGCAGTTTCATAGTCATCCCTCCGGGATACGTCGATAATGCTATAGTATACCACATTTGCTTTCATTGGTAAAGGAAAAATATTCCCGAATGCCGTCGGCATTCGGGAATGAAGAAATATTACAAAATCAGACAGACCAGACCCTGGGCCCCTTCGTTGACGATGCGCTGCAGGGTCACCCGGAACTTCTCCCGTACTTCCTCAGGAAGCTGCAGGAGTTTGGCGGTTAAGCCCTCCTGGATCAAATCGTATACGGACTTGCCGAAAATATTGCTCTGCCACAGCTTTTCCGGTTCTTCGCCCCCCAGATAGCTGATGAGATCCGCCGATTGCTTTTCGCTTCCCACCATGGGACTGATCTCGGTGTCAATGTCCACCCGGATCATGTGAATGGAGGGGGCGCCAGCCTTCATTTTGACACCGTAGGCGCCGCCCTTACGCAGAACTTCCGGTGGCTGCAGCGTCATTTCCTCCGGGGTGGGCATGACCACACCATAGCCCGTGGCGCGGACGGAGGAGAGGGCATCAGAAACCTTTTCGTATTCTTTTCGGGTGGCGGAGAGTTCTGTCAGCAGCTGCAGCAACTGGGCGTCATTTTCAATACTGACCCCGCAGCGGCTGCTGAGAATGTCATAAAACAGCTTTTCCGGCAGGGTGATGGCGCAATCGACACAGCCGGTGCCCAGATCCATGCTGCGCAGGGTGATGTTTTCCACCTGCTCCAGTTTTTCCAGTTTCTTTAAGGCGGGCTGAACCTGCTCCAGAGTCTGGATCTGACCGGCACATTCCAGCAGCGCATCAAAAAGTGTGGTTTTCACCGGATCGTCTTGCTCCAGTGCGTTCAGCCATCGTGGCAGATGCAGATTGATCTGCCCAAGAGGGAAGGCAAACAGCAGCTGCCGCAGCAGATGCAGGATCCCCTCGGTGTCCATGGTCTGACAGTCGGCAATGACGGGCGTGATGCCAAAATGCTGCTGCAGCGTTTCCTGCAGAGAGAGGGCGGCCTCCGACTTGGGGTAACGGCTGTTGATGATCACAAGGAAGGGTTTTCCCGTGGCTTTCATGTCCTCAATGGCCCGCATTTCGGCATCTTCGTAGTCTGCCCGGGGGATATCGGTGATGCTGCCGTCGGTGGTGACCACCAGCCCGATGGAGCAGTGCTCCTGCATCACCTTTTTGGTGCCCAGTTCTGCCGCTTCCGTCATGGGGATCTCGTAGTCAAACCAGGGGGTGGTCACCATCCGGGGATTGCCGTCCTCTGTGGCACCCACTGCGCCATCGACCATGTAGCCCACGGAATCGATCATTCGCACCCGCAGCCGGGTGGTGCCATCGGGGGAGATCTCCACCGCCTCTTCCGGGACGAATTTGGGTTCTGCGGTCATGATGGTTTTGCCGGAACCGCTTTGGGGCAGTTCGTCCCTGGCCCGTTCCCGACGGTAGGGGTCCGCGATGTTGGGGATCACCAATTCTTCCATGATCCGTTTGATGAGGGTGGATTTGCCGGTGCGTACCGGGCCTGCCACGCCAATGTAGATATTGCCCCCGGTACGGGTGGCAATGTGCTCGTAAATGTTTTCCATAGCCAGCCTCCTTCGGCAGGGGGTGGCCCCGCCAGAGTTTTTCTCTACAGAGTATGTCCCCGGGGTGGGCCATAGAACACTTGCTTACATGGGAGGCAAAGGAAATGGGTAAAGCGGATAGAAAGGGGGGATGATTTTTGTTTAGAATGTGTATTGTTTCATCATGAACAAAATGTTAATATGTAAGCAGCATTTCCCAAACTAAAAAGAAAGGGTTATCCAAAATGCTTGATAAAATCTTTAAGCTATCGAAAAACGGCACCAATGTAAAAACCGAAGTGGTGGCGGGTATCACCACCTTCATGACCATGGCCTATATCCTTGCGGTCAATCCCAGTATCCTCTCCGCAGCGGGTATGGATCCCACCGCAGTGTTGCTGGCAACGGCCATCGCCTCTTTCATCGGCACTTGCTGCATGGCCTTTATGGCAAATCTGCCCTTTGTTCTGTCTGCAGGCATGGGCCTGAATGCTTACCTGGCCTACACGGTGGTTCTGGGCTTCGGCTATAGCTGGCAGGTTGCGCTGCTGGCGGTGTTCATTGAAGGTTTGATCTTCATCGTGCTTTCTCTGACCAATGTCCGTGAAGCCATCTTCAATGCCATTCCTCTGACTCTGAAGCGCGGTGTTTCCGTGGGCATCGGTCTGTTCATCGCCTTTATCGGTCTGCAGAATGCAGGTCTGGTGGTTGATTCTTCCACTTTGGTTACCATCACCAGCTTTACGGAGAATTTCTCCACCCATGGCGTTTGCGCGCTGCTGGCGCTGATCGGCACCTTGATTACCGCCATGCTGCACATCAAGAAGGTCAAGGGCGCAATTCTGGTGGGCATCGTGGCCACTTGGGTGCTGGTCATTGTATGCCAGCTGTCGGGTATCTATACCCCCTTGGCAGAGGCCGGTTTCTATTCTCTGATTCCCAGCCAGTTTATCTCCGCAGACTTCTCCAAGCTGGGTCAGACCTTTGGCCAGTGCTTCAGCGTGGACTTCTCCGTGATCAAGCCTCTGGACTTTGTGGTTGTGATTTTTGCGTTCTTGTTTGTTGACCTGTTCGACACCCTGGGTACGCTGATCGGTGTTGCCACCAAGGCCAATATGCTGGACAAAGAGGGCCGCCTGCCCGGTATCAAGCCTGCGCTGATGGCCGATGCCATTGGTACTTCTGTCGGTGCTGTGCTGGGCACTTCCACCATCACCACCTTCGTGGAGTCCGCTTCCGGTGTGGCCGGCGGTGGCCGTACCGGTCTGACCGCGCTGGTGGCAGGTCTGCTGTTCCTGCTGAGCACTTTGTTCGCTCCCATTTTCACCGCCATTCCCTCCTTTGCCACCGCACCTGCGCTGATTATGGTGGGCTTCCTGATGGTCAGTTCTGTCACCGAGATCCGCTTTGATGACGACAATCTGGGCGAGGCCATTCCTGCCTATATTGCCATCATTGCCATGCCGCTGTTCTACTCCATCTCCGAGGGCATCAGCCTGGGCATCATCTCCTATGTGGTGCTCAATGCCTGCACCGGTAAGGCCAAGAAGGTCGCGCCTTTGATGTACATTCTGGCCGTGCTGTTCGTGCTGAAGTACATTTTCCTGTAATAAAAATAACGGAGCGTTCCATTTTCGGAACGCTCCGCTTCTTTGGAGCAGGGTACTTAGAATCGAACCCGTCAAAAATCCTTGTGGCTCTAAGACTTTTTCACTTCGTGGCTGAACAGATTCTAAAATTCTAGAATGCAATCTGCCGCCAAACAGTTCGACAAATTGGACTACTTAATAATTAGCTCTTCACCACATAACTTTTTATATTCCGTGCAAATCAAAACTTCTGTTTCTGTCGAATAAGGAATAATGATATATGGTTTTTTCTTTCCATTATACGCATCGTCTACGCCAGCTTTCGCAACAGACTTCTTGATGCACAGTACAATATGCGGACGCCTAGCAGAAAGCATTTTTATGCTATAAATGACGGCGTTTGTCTTGAACGCCTTTTTGATTTGGTTTAACCTCACGCGTCTGATAATTCCAAATGGGCAATGAACAGTTATATATCCATCGGTAATATCAATCCATTGTATGTTTTTAATGGAATGCAACAACATGATTGTGGCAATCAAGAAAAAAATAAAATAACCTACAGAGCCCCAGAAATGGCAAGCTGTGACTAATACGATAAAACCAATCAAAGATATAGACAAGACAATTATAGAAAGAATTAAATCAAATATGGAATATTTAATATTAGTTTTCATTAGAAACCTCGTCAAATTCAAGTTGGTCTAACTGTATTATACTTTTGACGCAATAGATAATCAAGATGTTTTCAGACGAACAATACCAGCTACGCTCGTCCGCGCCGCAGTGGATCCGTTCGATTCCCTTCCTTTTCTGGATATGGGGGGTACGGGAATCGATTTAATCAATGTTTCGCTCGGTCGAGCCCTCGCGAGCAACAGTCCCCCGGACTGTTGCATTTCATCTGTTTGATTCTCGTCTGCGAAAAAAGAAAAGACACCCGGATGGGTGTCTTTTCTTTTTGGAGCAGGGTACGGGAATCGAACCCGCCTTCACGGCTTGGGAAGCCGTTGTATTACCGATATACGAACCCTGCATCGAGAGGTATTGTAGCACAGCAAAAATGAAAATTCAACCTATTTTTGTCGAAAGATTTCTGCCGATGGGGCAGAGGTGTGTTTCGGGGGCGCACAAATCTTCTTTTTGCCCTTGTATGAAATAACGATTTTGGCAAAATTGCGAATTTTCGCGCAATTTGTGGTTGAATTTCCGGGTGCTGTGTGTTAGGATGTATCTGTATCAGTATGGGCGTATTATGCCCTTATGACACATACCCTAGCAAAGGAGGATTCCGATTATGCCTCATACCATCGCAGTTGCCGGCAAGGGCGGCGTGGGTAAGACCACCACCTGCGGCATGCTGATCGACTACCTGTGCAAGAAGAACCGTGGCCCCGTCCTGGTTGTGGACGCAGATGCCAACTCCAACCTCAACGAGGTTTTGGGCGTGGAAGTGGAAACTTCCCTGGGCGCCATCCGTGAGGAAATGGCACAGGCAGAACTCAAAGGTACCATTCCCAAGGGAATGACCAAGGCAGACTATGCCGAATTCAAGTTCAACTCCGCCCTCATCGAAGAGGACGATTTCGATATGCTGGTCATGGGCCGCACCCAGGGTAAGGGCTGCTATTGCTATGTCAATGGCGTGCTGAAGACCCAGGTGGACAAGTATGCCAAGAACTACTCCTATATTGTCATGGACAATGAGGCCGGTTTGGAGCATGTGGCTCGCGGCACATTGCCCCATGTGGACACCATGCTGCTGATCTCCGACTGCTCCCGCCGTGGCGTTCAGGCTGTGGCAAGAGTGGCTGAGATGATCAATGAAATGGAGCTCAAGCCCACCCAGATGGGTCTGATCATCAACCGGGCACCGGGTGGTGTGTTGGATGATGGCATCCGCACCGAGATTGAGAAGCACGGTCTGAAGCTTTTTGGCGTGCTGCCTCAGGATGAAGCGGTCTACCGCTGCGACTGCAACGGTGAGCCCAGCGCCAAGCTGCCGGAGAATGACCCGATGAAGGTTGCCCTGAAGGGCATCATGCAGTCCATCGGACTGTAATCAATTCTGAATACAAGATCCGACATGGGATGCGCCAATTCCGGTGAAATCCCAAGGCCGCCTGATCAGCGGGACGCTCTGTGGTCATGAGGCAGAGTGGTACCTTTGGACAGCCGGCAAAACCGCGCCTCCAATGAAGGACTTTGTATAAATTTTAAAAAAATACCAAGGGGGATAACAAACTATGGCTTTCGTTCCCAAGACGGCACCCTACAGCGGCAAGATCAACGCTGTTACCCTGGGCACCGGTGACAACGCAATCGTCATCGGCGGTCAGAATGTGCTGCCGTTCTACACCTTCGATGCACCCATCGAAAACGCACCCAAGATCGGTATCGAGGTTTCCGATCTGGCAAACGAGTGGACTGTTGACAGTCTGAAGGAGTTCTACGCAGGTTGCACCACCATGGCTGACTACGCCAAGAAGGCTGAGTCCGTTGAGGGTGTTGACTTCATCTGCCTGAACTTCGTGGGCGCTGATCCCAACGGTGCAAACCGTTCCGTGGCTGACTGCGTCGCTGATGCCAAGGCTGTTGCCGACTGCGTCACCAAGCCCATCGTTGTCATGGGCTGCAAGAACCTGGAGAAGGACGGCGAGCTGCTGGCTGCCATCGCTGAGGCTCTGGCTGGCAAGAATGTCCTGATCATGTCCGCAAAGAACGAGAACTACAAGACCGTCGGCGCTTCCGTCGCTCTGGCTAACGGCCAGAAGGTCGGTGCTGAAACCGCTGACGACATCAACCTGGCTAAGCAGCTGAACATCATGATGAAGGGTCTGAATGTCAACCCCGCTTCCATCGTGATGGACATCGGTACTGCCGCTGTTGGTTACGGCTACGAGTACGCCGCTTCCACCTTCGACCGTATCCGTCTGGCTGCCCTGGCTCAGGGTGATGCTGACCTGCAGATGCCCATCCTGGCTGCCGTTTGCAACGACACCTGGGGCGTCAAGGAGTCTACTGCTTCCGTTGAAGACGAGCCCGCATGGGGCTGCCGCGAAGAGCGCGCCATTTCCATGGAAGTCGCTACCGCTGCTGCTGACCTGACCGGCGGCGCTGACGCTGTTGTTCTGCGTCATCCCGCTTCTGTGGCTACCATCAAGAAGTTCATCACTGAACTTGTCTAATCGGAAGGAGGATACATACCATGGCTCTGAAAGGTCTTGACATTTTTAAGCTGTCTCCTAAGACAAACTGTAAGGAGTGCGGCAGCCCCACCTGTATGGCATTCTGCATGAAGGTGGCACAGGGCGCTGTGGAAATCGACAAGTGCCCCTACTTCTCCGACGACGCTAAGGCAATGCTGAACGAGCAGACTGCTCCTCCCATGAAGACCATCTCCGTGGGCGAGCACAAGCTGGGCGGCGAAACTGTTCTGTTCCGTCACGAGAAGACTCTGGTTAGCAAGAACCTGTACGCAGCTTCCGTCTGCACCTGCATGGACGAAGCTACTGTCGACGCAAAGCTCGCTGCAGCCACCGTCGTTGACTACGAGCGTATCGGTGAGAGAATGTACGTGGAAATGATCCACGTTGCCAACACCCAGGCTGACCCCGCTGTTTATGCAGCGCTGGTTAAGAAGGCTGCTGCTCTGGGCCGCACACTGGTTCTGGAGTGCTGGGATGTTGAGTGCGCCAAGGCTGCTCTGGAAGTTTGCGGCAAGGATGTGATCCTGGACGGCGCAACTCCCGAAAACTGGGAGGCTATGAAC
>JAGCMI010000007.1 GCA_017646545.1 Oscillospiraceae bacterium
ATACGGCCTCTGACCATGGTCAAAGCCACATCACCGCCCTTGACGCCATAAACCAGCGCATTGAGCACATTGTGGCAGGGAAGCAGATGCGGGGCGGAGAAGTCCACCAGCGCGATGTCAGCATCCATGCCGGGCTTGAGCATACCGCATTCTTCTGCACGACCCTGCGCCCGGGCACCGCAGACCGTAGCCAGCATCAGCGTGGCGGGGGCAGGGAGGGAATCAGCCTTTTCGGTGGCAGCGCGGGTAGCCAATGCTGCGGCCCGCATGACCTCAAACATATCCAAATTACCTGCGTCCATGGCGCTGCCCGTGCCCAACACCACATTCATGCCTGCTTTCACACAGCTTAAAATGTCGGCGGAGGGATTGCCGGCCTTTGCGCTGGCAATGGGGGTGCAAACTGCGGAAATTTTACGCTTACCCAGCAATTTCCGGTCGTCATCGCTTAAACAGCCGCAGCCGGCAGCGGTGGTAGGAACGGAAAACAGCCGATGGCAATCCAAAAGCTCTGCTTGAGAAAGACCGGTGCGGTCCAGGCAGGATTCTGCTTCGCTTTTGGTTTCAGCCAGATGCAGCTGCATACCCAGACCTGCTTCCTGGGCGTAAGCCGCCAGGGACTCCCACAACTGGTGATTGCTGGTGTATTCGCTGTGGATGCCGGCATCAATGCGAATACGCCCATTGTCGTGTCCGTTCCACTTTTCGGTGATGCGAACCAGTTCCTGACATTGTTCGTCCGTTTCGAAGTCGAAATCTTCCACTTCATTGATATATCGATAAGCGGACAATGCAATATTGCCCTTGATACCGGTTTCGTCAATGGCCTCTGCAGTGGCAGCAGGATAGTAATACAAATCGGAAACAGAGGTGATGCCAAAGCGCAGGCATTCTGCGATGGCCAGCTTGGCGGCTGCCTTGGCAGCGCGGGAGTCCATCTTGTCCTCCTTGCGCAGCAGCTGCTCCAATGCTTCCAGACGGCTCAAGTCATCCGTCAAAGAGCGCAGTGCGGTGGTGGCAAGCTGGGTGTGGCAGTTGACCAAACCGGGAATGGCCACCATACCGGTGCCATCAATGATGGTAGCCGGTGCATCCGCAGGGGGTGTTTTGGAGATGGAAGAGATCTTGCCGTTTTCGATGCCAATATAGGCGCCGAAGATCACTTCCATTTTTTCGTTCATCGTCACGGCGGTGACATTGGAAATTAAAATATCCAAATATATCCTTCCTTTCGGCAGGGAATTGGTGTTTTATCGGAGTAATTCAAACATTTCTCTCTTCTTTTCCAGAACAGAGTCGATCATATCAATGTACTGCTCCGGGAATTTGGGATTGGGGAAGCGAATCAGTTTTCCATCGGGGAGATTGACTTTGCTGATGCTGCCACCACCTACGGAAATGATGCTGTGAACTTCCTCCATCATGTAGATGTTGTACAGACAGTCCTGCCCATCACGGCTCCAACCCACATTCTCGAAACTACCGGACATATACTTCTGCCGGTATAGGTAATAGGGTTTGTAGCCAAGACTGCGCAGTGTCTGCTCTGCATACGCCACCATTTCGGTAACCGCTTCAGCGGTGGGCAAATTCTCCCGGCGTTGGAACAAATCCGCATCCTTCTTCAGCGCCAGAGTATGCACGGTGATATTAGCAGGGCGCAAAGCGGCGATGGTGTCCAGGGAATGACGGAATCCATCCGGAGTGTCCCCGGGAAGGCCGGCAATCAAGTCCATATTGATGGCGCTGTATCCTGCTGTTTCTGCTTCTTTGTATGCCCGCAGCACATCATCCGCGCTGTGCGGACGGGCGCTGGCGCGCAGCACAGCGTCGATCATGGTCTGGGGATTGATGCTCATGCGGTCTGCGCCCATGTTGGCAATCAACTGCAGCTTCTCATCATTTAAGGTGTCGGGGCGTCCGCCTTCCACCGTAAACTCGATCAGTCTGGATAGATCAAAGGAGTCTGTGATGGTTTGCAGCAGCAATTGCATCTGCTGGCAGGAGAGGGTGGTGGGGGTGCCACCGCCTATATAAATTGTACGCACTTTCCGTCCGGAACTTGCAAGAAGTTGTCCCGTCAATTTGATTTCCTGCAGCAGCGCATCCAGATACGGCGCAATCAATTCCGTCCGCTTGCCCACGGTCTTGCTGACAAAACTGCAATAAGCGCAGCGGGTAGGGCAGAAGGGGATGCCCACATACAATGATACATCCTTTTCCTCCAGCAAAGAGGCGGCGTGTGCCGTGGAGAGGGAGCAGTCAATGGCCAGCTGGCGACGCTGAGGGGTGACGAAATAGACATCCTTCAGCAACTTGTCCGCGCTTTTTGCACTGCCGCCTTCCAGAAGATGCTTGGTGGTGATTTTTGTGGGCCGAACACCGGCCAGTGCGCCCCATGCGGGGGTGGCAGGCAGCAACTGCGCTGCTGCCAGATAATAGCTTTGCTGCAGGGCGCGGCGACGGCTGCGGACGGTTTCGTCGCTGGCTTTGATGCGCCGGCTGGCGGAAGCTGTCTTTCCATCTACGGTGATTTTGGCGGTAGCCGTCAGCCAAACCTTGCCCCGGTGCAGGGAAGAAATCGCTTCGCCCTGGGTATTATCCGGAAACAATGCCAGTTGCAGCTGCTCTACAGCATATAGGTCTTCGTGACCGATCAGTGTCAGATTCATACGCAATTATCTCAAATAAGGGTTGGTTTTCTTTTCGTGATCCAATGTGGAGTCCGCTCCGTGACCGGGGAAAACTCTGTAATTCGTACCCAATGCGCACAATTTTCTTAAAGATTTCCGCATCTCAAAAATGGAACTTCCGGGGAGGTCGCAGCGTCCCATGCTGCCTGCAAAAAGGGTATCACCGCTAAACATAGCATCTTCCACCAGAATGCAAACAGATCCGGGGGTGTGTCCGGCAGTGTGCACGATGGTAAAATCCATGCCTGCAACCTGCAGTTTCCCCTCGGAGGGGTATTCATCGGTGTAAAACAGAGGTCCGGCAGTCAGTTGAGGGGGCAGGGTGGTATCTTCAGCGCAAATATACACCCGGCAACCGGTGGTTGCCACCAGATCGCGCACGGCGCCCACATGGTCAAAATGGCCGTGGGTCAGAAAAATCGCCTCCAGCTCCAGCTCCAGTTTTTCCAGCGCATCCATAATGGTATGTGCCTCATAACCGGGATCAATGACAACACATCGATTAGACGAGGCGCTATGGACGATGTAACAGTTGGTCTGGTACAGACCCAATGTCATGGTACGAATATGGATCATATTTTACCTCCGTGGAGTATCCATCAGTTCATCGGTGTCCAGAATCAGCGTAACGGGACCGTCGTTGACCGATGCAACTTTCATATCCGCGCCAAACTGACCATGCTGGGGAGGATAGCCCAGTTCCGCGCAGATTTCCAGAAATTTTTCATACAGTGTGTTGCCCAGTTCCGGACCGGCCGCACCCACAAAGCTGGGGCGGCGTCCTTTGCGGCAGTTGCCGTACAGGGTGAACTGGCTGACGACCAATACCTGGCCATCAACCTGCTCTAAGCCCAAATTCATTTTGCCGTTTTCATCCTCAAAGATACGCAGACCCAAGGCTTTTTCTGCCAGGTATCGGCACTCTTTTTCTGTATCATTGGGACCGACACCCAGCAGGATCAAAAAACCCTTGCCGATGGACCCCACAACCTGACCGTCGATTTCCACCGAGGCAGATTTTACTCTTGTCAAGACAGCACGCATAGTTGATTCTCCTATATATAGGATTGGTTAATTTTGTCCTCTTCTGGAACCCACCACATCCCGGATGTTCAGCAGCTTGGTGCGGATTACTTCCAGTTCATCCACATTCCGAACCTCAAAGCGAACGGTAAACACACTCTTGCCGCCGGGCAGATCCTTGCCGTTGAGTTCCTTCAAGCGGACACGGGAGGTGGACATCACGGTGGCCACATCCAGCAGCAGACCGTCACGGGTGATGCAATCCAGCTCCAAAGTGGTTTCAAATGGCTGATTGTCCTGGTTTGCCCAGCGCACACGAACCCAACGGGCGGCCTGGGGCTGCTCATGCCGATTGGCGGCATTGGGGCAATCGGCTCTGTGGACGGAAACACCAAAACCCTTTGTGATAAAGCCTGCGATGGCATCACCGGGAACGGGGGTACAGCATTTAGCGAATTTGATCAGGCAGGAGTCAATATCCTCCACAATAACACCGTTGACGGAATGACGATTTTCGCCTTCCACGGGTTTGGCAACCACTTGGGCAGATTTTTCGTTGGCCTGGCTCTTCATAGCCCGGTTGATCTCGTCGCGAATGCGGCCAACAGCCTTCAGCGCGGTCAAACCGCCGTAACCGATGGCGGCATACATATCTTCCCAGTTGTCAAAAGACAGCTTCTTCAGAAGCTGGGGGCTGATTTCCGGATCGATGGTGAGGGAGAGGGGCAGACCCGTCCGGCGCATTTCAGCTTCAAAGCTGGCGCGGCCGTGGTTCACATTTTCTTCCCGCTTTTCCTTCTTGAACCACTGTTTGATCTTGGTACGAGCTTGATTGCTCTTGCAGATATTCAGCCAGTCACGGCTGGGACCCTTGGCGCTCTTGGAGGTGAGAATCTCAACGATATCACCATTGTTCAAGGACGCATCGATGTTTGCGATGCGGTTATTAACCTTGGCGCCGATCATAGCGTTGCCAACACCGGAGTGGATGGCATATGCAAAGTCGATGGGTGTGGAGCCGGCAGGCAGGGAAACAATCCGACCCTTGGGGGTAAAGACAAAGACCTCATCGTCGAACATATCGATTTTCAAAGACTCGATATATTCGTCAGCGTCGGAATCCTGCTGGCTTTCCAGCAGACGGCGAACCCATTCAAAATCCTTTTCAGAACCACCGCCGGAGCCTTGCTTGTACTTCCAGTGGGCGGCAATACCGTATTCAGCGGTTTCGTGCATATCCCAGGTGCGAATCTGCACCTCAAAGGGGATGCCTTGTTTGCCGATAACAGTGGTGTGCAGACTCTGGTACATGTTGGGCTTGGGGGTGGAAATATAGTCCTTAAAGCGGCCGGGTACCAGGTTGAACAAATCATGGATATGACCCAGAACATTGTAGCAGTCCGGAATGGAATCTACAATTACCCGGAATGCATACAGATCATAGAGTTCTTCGATTCGTTTACACTGGGTCTGCATCTTGCGGTAGATGGAGTAGACATGCTTGATGCGGCCGTAGGAGGTGTTGCGGATGCCAACAGCGGACAGCCGGTCAGAGATATTGCTCTGAATGGTGTTCATAAAGGCTTCATCTTGCTGCTGGTGTTCGTTGAGGTAGTTGGTGATGGTGTTGTAATCATCCGGCACCAGATATCGCAGGGAGATATCTTCCAGCTCCCATTTGATCTTCTGCATACCAAGACGGTGCGCCAAGGGTGCATAGATATCCATGGTTTCGCGGCATTTGGACACCTGCTTGGCGGGGGTCTGATACTGCATGGTGCGCATGTTGTGCAGACGGTCAGCAATCTTAATCAGCACCACACGAATATCCTTACTCATGGCCATGAACATCTTGCGCAGATTTTCCATCTGCGCTTGTTCCGTGGAGGAGAAGTTGGCGCGGGTCAGCTTTGTGACGCCTTCCACCAGTTCCGCCACAGTTTCGCCAAAGAGGGAGGCAATGTCGCTGTGGGACGCATCCGTATCTTCGATGCAGTCATGCAGCAATGCGGCAAGAATGGCATCGGTATCCAGACCGAATTCTGCTACGATGGCGGCAACGGCCAGGGGATGAATGATGTAAGGAGAACCGTCTTTGCGCTTCTGGTGCTGATGCTTGTCATTGGCATAGGCGATGGCCTGCTCAATGATCTGCATGTCATCGCACAATGCTCGCTTTTCCAGAGCGGCTTTCAATGTATCATAGTGGAATTCAAAAGTTTCCAATGTTCTCAACTCTCTTTCACTTGCAGGATCTTCTGCATGGTTTGGCTGGTCTGCAGATCTGCCTTCTTGCAGGAATCGGCAAGATGGATTAGCAAATGCTTATTCAGCCGCTGCATTTGAAGCAGCTGCACATCCTTGAAAATGTCAAGACATACCAGCATTTTTTCGGGATTGAGCGGAATCTGCGCCTTGCGTACGATCTTACGGCACAGACAATCCGGTGTTTCTTGTATATGGTCGCCGCCGCAACCGGCCAGATACCGCCATACGGCGGCAAGGGTGGTGCGATCGGGCAGTAGCTGCGAAGCTTCTTCCGGGGAAAGAGTGCCGCTGTGCAGCTTGCGATAGCAGCGGTAATCTCCGGCGCAATCATAATTGCAGCTGGGGCGGATGTCCTGAATGTTCAGCTGCACAGTTCTTTCCCCACGGAATTCGTTGACCTGGGGAATAAATGCCACATCCACCAGATCGCCCGGCTCAATGGATGCGCTTTGGGGAGTCATGCCAAAACCGATGGCATTTAAGGTGTGGTAGCCTTGCCGCAGACGCAAACGGGTGTGTCTGCCGTTTCCAACCAGGCTGATGCGGTCAATGGTGAGATTTTCCATTACCAAAACCGGCTTGGGACAACCGTTACCACAGGGTTCCAGATCGCGCAGCGAATCGATGCCCCGGATGCTCAAAAGTTCAGGGGTCACCACACAGTCGGCTTCCAAAACGGTTCTCGGTCCGCCTTCAGCATAGTATTCACCGGCAAGGTCGCAAATTGCTTCACGGAATGCATCAATCTGGTCCCGGTGAATGGTAAAGCCGGCAGCAAGTTCATGTCCGCCATAGCTTTCAAGCAGGGGAGAGAGGGTGGTCAGCGCGGCAAACAGATTGAATCCGCCATAGCTGCGGGAACTGGCTTTGCCGTGCTCTCCGTCCAAACAGATCAGGAAAGTGGGGCAGCAGTATTCCTCAGCGATTCTACTGGCCACAATACCAACCACACCCTGATGCCAGCGGTCATCTGCCAGCACCACAGCTTCCGGCAATTTGCCGCTGGGCAGTTTGTCCACGGCCTGCTGGAAGATTTCCGATTCTACACATTGCCGCTGACGGTTCAGTTCGCACAATCCCTGGGCAAGCCGTTTGGCTTCCTGGGCATCTTGGGTCAGGAACAAATCCACAGCCAATTCGATTTGGCCGATTCGTCCGGCAGCATTGATGCGGGGCGCCAACATGAAACCGATGGAAGAGGCGGTGATATTGTCGCAGCTGCAGCTGCATTCTGCCATCAGGGCAGCGATGCCGGGACGGGGATTGTTTTTCAAAATCTCCAAACCGCGCGCCACGAATACCCGGTTTTCACCCACCAGAGGCATAACATCCGCCACAGTGCCGAGGCATACCATGTCAGCATATTCTGCTAAAGTGGCATTTTGATCACCGCTGAGGGCGGCAGCCAATTTGAACGCAACACCCACACCGGACAGATTCATATGAGGATAACCGCCATCGGGACGATGGGGATTTATCACGGCAACCGCATCCGGCAGGGTATCTTTGCATTCGTGGTGGTCCGTGATCACAAGATCAATACCCAATTGCTTGCAAAGCTGCGCTTCTTCCACAGCGGTAATGCCGCAGTCGACGGTGATGATCAGCTTGACACCTTCTTCGTGAAGTTGGGCAATGGCAATGGGATTTAAGCCATAGCCTTCTTCCAATCTGCCGGGGATATAGCTGACACAATCCGCGCCTTGACCTCTGAGATAGTGGGTCAACAGGCAGGTGGAAGTAATGCCGTCCACATCATAGTCGCCAAAAACAGCAATTTTCTCCTTGCGGGACAACGCAAGCCGAACTCGACCAACGGCCAGGTCCATATCCGTCATGTGAAAGGGGCTGGGAAGCGCTTCATCGCAGGTCAAATAGCGATGAGCCTGCTTAGGAGAGGCAAAGCCTCTCGAGGCAAGGACCATCGCAGTCAGTGGAGCGTATCCGCCGGTAACCAGGGCGTTTACAGCTGCCATATCAGGGGTTCGAATATTCCATACTCCGTATTTCAAGCAACACACATCCATCTTAATAACATTTTATAGTCATTATAGCAAAGAAAACCATGTTGCACAATAGTCTGAATGGAAAATAAACAGAAAAATTGTAGGATTATGCGGCCTCTGAACC
>JAGCMI010000048.1 GCA_017646545.1 Oscillospiraceae bacterium
CGGCTCTACTCCCCTGCCCCTGTACCGGGAGCTGATTGAAAGAGAAAAGGCCGGCCGCATCGACTTTTCCCGTGTCCGTTCCGCCAATCTGGACGAGTACAAGGGTCTGTCCGGCGATCACGACCAGAGCTACCGCTACTTTATGCAGAAAAACCTGTTTGACCATATTTCCATCAAGCCCGAAAATACCATCGTTCCCGACGGTCTGACCACCGATGCTGAGGCTATGTGCCGCGCTTACGAAGAGCAGATCGAAGTTTGGGGCGGTGTTGACCTGCAGCTGCTGGGTCTGGGCCACAGCGGCCACATTGGCTTCAACGAGCCCGATGACCACTTCCCCGCCACCACCCATGAAACCGGTCTGGTGGAGCTGACCCGTCAGGCCAACAAGCGCTTCTTCGCTTCCATCGACGAGGTTCCCACCGCTGCTTACACCATGGGCATCGGCACCGTGATGGCTGCCCGCAAGGTCCTGATGGTAGTCACCGGCCGCGACAAGGCTGAGATTCTGAAGAAGTCCTTCTTCGGTCCCGTCACCCCCGAGGTTCCCGCTTCCATCCTGCAGTTCCACCCCGATGTGACCGTCATCTGCGACGAAGCCGCTGCTGAACTTCTGTAATTTCAATCTCGAACGGAGGCAAATATGCACCAGACTGATAAAAAGAGCCTGGAAATTCTTGCTTGTAAGGTGCGTTTGGGCATTGTAGAAAGTGTCCACAGCGCCAGAGCCGGTCACCCCGGCGGAAGTCTTTCCGCTGCAGAAATGTTTACGTATCTGTATTTCAAAGAGCTCAATATCGACCCCAAGAACCCCCAGTGGGAGGATCGCGACCGCTTTGTTTTGAGCAAGGGTCACACCGCCCCCGGTCTGTATGCCGCACTGGCACACCGCGGCTTCTTCCCCGTGGAGGATCTGACACAGCTGCGTCATCTGGGCAGCTATCTGCAGGGTCACCCCAATATGCGTACCGTTCCCGGTGTGGATATGTCCACCGGCAGCTTGGGTCAGGGTATTTCCGCAGCCGCCGGTATGGCTCTGGCCGGCAAATACCAGAAGAAGGATTTCCGTGTGTACACCCTGCTGGGTGACGGCGAAATCCAGGAAGGTCAGGTCTGGGAGGCCTGTATGCTGGCCGCCCATTACAAGCTGGACAATCTGTGCATCATCGTGGACAACAACGGTCTGCAGATCGATGGCAATATTGCCAAGGTCATGAGTCCCTACCCCATCGTGGACAAGTTGCAATCCTTTGGTTTCCATGTGGAAACCATCGATGCCCACGACTTTGATCAGATTGAAAACGCACTGAACATCGCCCACACCGTCAAGGGCAAGCCCACCGCCATTGTGATGAAGAGCGTCAAGGGCAAGGGTGTTTCCTTCATGGAAAACAATGCCGGCTGGCACGGCAAGGCCACCAATGAAGCTGAATTCGAAATCGCCATGACCGAGCTGAAGGCCGCCCTGGCAGAACTGGAGGGCAAGTAATATGGCAGAAGTGAAAAAATTGGCTACCCGTGACGGATACGGTAAGGCTCTGGTAGAACTGGGCGCCCAGTATCCGGATGTTGTGGCGCTGGATGCCGACCTGGCCGGTTCCACCAAGACCGGTATGTTCCAGAAAGCTTATCCCGATCGTCACTTCAACTGCGGTAT
The DNA here is from genome assembly GCA_017646545.1 of Oscillospiraceae bacterium. Taxonomy (GTDB): domain Bacteria; phylum Bacillota; class Clostridia; order Oscillospirales; family Oscillospiraceae; genus Faecousia. Next base: position 1,658 of record JAGCMI010000048.1, read on the forward strand.
CGCAGAAGGCAATATGATGTGTGTGGCTGCCGGTCTGGCTTCCACCGGATTGGTTCCTTTCGCCAGTTCCTTTGCCATGTTTGCTGCCGGCCGCGCTTTTGAGCAGATCCGCAACTCCATCGGCTACCCCGCCCTGAATGTGAAGATCGGCGCCACCCATGGCGGCATCTCTGTGGGTGAGGACGGTGCCAGCCACCAGTGCTGTGAGGATTTTGCGCTGATGCGCTCTATCCCCGGCATGGTCATCATCTGCCCCGCTGACGCTGTGGAAGCAGAGGCAGCTGTCAAGGCCGCATACCTGCACAAGGGTCCCGTGTATCTGCGTTTTGGCCGTCTGGCTGTTCCCGTGTTCCACGAGGAAGGCTTTGAATTTAAGATCGGCAAGGGCGAAGTGATGCGTGATGGCACCGATGTTGCCATCAGCGCCACCGGTCTGTTGGTTTACGAGGCTGTGCAGGCTGGCGAGAAGCTGGCAGAAATGGGCATCAATGCCATGATTATCAACATGTCCACCGTCAAGCCCATCGACGAGGAGCTGGTGCTCTCCGCTGCCCGCAAGTGCGGCCGCATCGTCACCTGCGAGGAGCACTCCATTGTGGGCGGTCTGGGCGAGGCTGTGTGCGCTGTGCTGAGCGAAAAGCTGCCCACCCACGTGCGCCGCATCGGTGTGAATGATGTATTTGGCGAGTCCGGTCCTGCCAATGCCCTGCTGAAGGCTTACGGTCTGAGCGCAGAGAATATTGTGGAAGTTACAAAAGACTTCTGCGGCAAGTAAAATCATAACCACCGGCCGTGCCGGTGGTATGCACTAGCCCCCTTGGGGCATGCCCTGGGCTGAGCCTATAGGCTCACCGAAAAGTCTGCCAACCGCACGACTTTCACGGGCTGCCCCTAAAGGGGCTTTTGTTTATTTGC
>JAGCMI010000049.1 GCA_017646545.1 Oscillospiraceae bacterium
CTGTCATATTGGGCAAGCACTGCCCGTTCTGTGTCATTAAAATCACGGACACGATCCACAATGGTATAACCATGTTTCACGAGGATATTACAAACATCATCGCCCTGCCCTTCTCCATACTCAAAGCACAGATAGCCGCCGGGCTGCAACGCGGGGGTAAAATTCTCCACAATACTGCGGTAGAACACCAGGCCGTCATCACCGCCATGGAGCGCAAGATGAGGCTCGTATTCCTGCACACTGGCAGGCAGCGTCTTCATCTCCTCCGTGGTGATATAAGGCGGATTGGACAAGATCATATGGTACTTGCCCAAATATTCCGGTACCGGCTGCAAGGCATCGACCTGAACACAGGACACACGAGCCGTCATTTTCAGCCGATTCACGTTTTTCTTTGCCACAGCCAAGGCATCGGGAGAAATATCCGCCAGCGTAACTCTGGAATCTTTCACACGGTTAGCTACCGCCAGACCGATGCAACCGGAGCCGGTACAAAGGTCCAAAATACGGGGATTGGGATCGGAAAACAATCCTTTTCTCATGGCAAGCTCTGCCAAAGCGCAGGTATCATCCCGGGGAATCAGCACATGATGATCCACAAACAGATCCAGACCGTAAAAGCTCCACTCCCCAAAAATATAGGCAAGGGGTTCCTGGGCAATCACCCGCTGAACCGCATCATCCACCGCTGCGCAAACCTCTTCGGATGCGTAATGATCGCGCTCCAAAAGAAATTGCTCCTGGGTCTTACCGGAAAAATGGCATAGGATCTGCCGGGCAAGCTGTGTGGCAAAGGGCTCCTGTTCCACCGTCAGTATCCGGCGGTGTGTGTCCGCATAAAGCTGGGAATACTGCTTTACCAAAGGTCCTCCCCCTCTTTTTCCGGCAGCACAGCCTGCACCGCCGCAATGCCCACCTCGATCATGGAGTCATCCGGTTCATTGGTCGTGAAATTCTGGAACCACATACCGGGGGCAGTAATAATACGGGTGAAGAAGTTATCATGGCGGCCAACAAAGCGGTTGATCTCATAGGCAATACCCACGATCAGCGGCAGAAGCAACAGCTTAAAGGCAACCATGACCAGCTTATACAAAACGGGGCTGGCTGCACTCAGTTCCTTCAGGGCAGGCATCGCTGCCAACAAAGCAGAAGACGCCACGGTAAACACCAAGATCGAGAGAATCATCACCACCAGCAAGAAACTGGTGCCGCAACGGGGATGGAGGCGGGTCTGCGCACGCACATTTTCCACCGTCAGAGGCAGACCGGCTTCATAACAGCGAATGGTTTTATGCTCCGCACCGTGATAAGCAAATACCCGCTTCATCTCTTTCATCCGAGATACCAAGACGATATATGCCACAAAAATCACGATACGAATCAGACCTTCGATCAGATGGATGACAAACAAGCTGCCGATCCAGCGGGTAAAGATATTGCCAATCAGCATGGGCAGCAGCATGAACAAACCAATGGACATGGCAAGTCCCATAAAAACCGCAATACCCACGATCAGCTGCTGGAACTTTTCATTGCCCAGCTTCTTTTCCAGCCAGACATCCAGCTTGGAGGGCTCTTCCTGCGTTTCCTCCGGAGAAAGATCCGCAGAATGCATGAGCGCCTTCACACCGGTAACCTGGGAGTCAAAGAATCCCCGAATACCGCGAATGATGGGAAGATTCATCCAAGATTTCTTGGGCGGAATTTTTCTTGCGCGGACATCGATATTCAGTTCATTTCCCTGGCGAACCACAATGGCATCCTTCTGCGGACCGCGCATCATAATGCCTTCGATCAGTGCTTGTCCGCCAATTGTGGTCTTGAATTTTTCCTGAGGTTGCTGTTTAGACATAGTTTCCTTCCTTACTGGGTATCCGGCAATTGGATGGTGACCAATGTGCCGCCCCCGGGGGCATTTTCCAAGGTCAGCGTACCGCCATGCATATCCACGATCTCATCACAGACCGCCAGACCGATGCCGGTACCACGGGTTTTGCTGCTGCCTTTGTAGAATTTCTTTTTGACCAGAGGCAGTTCATCCTCCGGAATGCCGGGGCCAAAGTCCCGGATGCGAACGACCACCATTCCCTTTTCATAGGACATGGAGGCTTCAATACGGCCGCCTTCCCGGCCATGCTTTGCTGCATTATCCAGAATGTTCAAAAACACCTGGCGCAGACGCTTGCAGTCGCAAGCAATCATGGGGATCTCATCATCGTTATCCAGACATTCCAGATGAATGCCATCCTGGGACAAACGACTGGAATACATATACACCGTATCTTCAAACTCCGCGCGGATATCCGCCTGCTCCACATTCAGCGTCAGTCGGTTATCCTGCAAACGGGTAAAGTCCAGCAAGTCCACCACCATCTCCGTTAAGCGTTCTGCTTCCTTGGAAATGATCTTCATACCGCGGGCGGTCTGCTCGTCCAGATTTTCATCACCCAGAAGGGTTTCACTCCAGCCGTTGATGGCTGTCAACGGAGTACGAAGTTCATGGGACAAAGAGGAGATAAAATCGGCCTGCATTTTTTCATTACGGCTGATCTTGATGGACATATCGTTGATGGTGTCCACCAGTTCACCGATTTCGTCGTTGTATGCCTTTTGGATCTGGGCGCCATAGCTGCCGTTGGCGATCTTCTTTGCTTTTTGGGTAATTTCACCCACGGGAACCACGATGGAACGAATATAGTGGGTACTGCTGAGGATCAGCACCGCCAGCAGCAATGCAAACACCACCAATGCTGTCAGTAGAATATAGACGATCTGCAAATTCACCAGCCGGGTGGATGTAACATAGCGAAGCACACCCACCACTTCTCCATTACTGTAGATCATCGGGCAGGAAATCGCAATGATATGTTCACCGGTATCCGGGTTAATGCCTACAAAATCATCGTTTTCACGGCTGTTGATAGCACCGGCGATCTCCGGCGTACTGGGAGAACTGCCTGCCCAATGGCCGTAGGAAGATGTCACCAAGACACCTTCGGCATTGATGAACTGCAACTCCATATTGTTGCTGAGCTCGAAGTTTTTGGCATAGGTCACACAGGATTGGTAGTAATCATCATAATTTTGACCCACATAACTTCCAAAAAACTGGCTAGCCTGGGAAGCACGGGCCTTCATATCCGCGCGCATATTGGCGTAATAATACATGGTAAAAGTTACACCGATCAGCACGATACACACCAGACCCAGAATACAAAATATGATCACCATGTTCGACAGCCAACGGCTGCGCAAGCTGTTGTGCTTATTCATAGTGTCTCCTTTCCAAGTTTGGATCAGCTACCCCATTTATAACCATATCCCCACACTGTATTGATGTAGGTAGGGTTGGTGGTATCATCTTCGATCTTAATGCGCAGACGACGGATATTGACATCCACGATCTTCAGTTCCCCTTCATACTCTCTACCCCAAACTTCGGCCAGAATATCCTCTCTGGACAGTATCTTACCGGGGTTCAGCATAAAGAATTTCATAATGCCGTATTCCACCTGCGTCAGACGGATTCGAGCACCATTTTTATCCAGGGTATGATTTTGCGTATTCATTACGAAAGGACCGTGGCGCAGAATCTCGGTGCTGACCGTGGTGTCACCGCCACCGATACGGCGGAACAGTGCGTCCACGCGGGCAGTCAGTTCTGCAGGAGAGAACGGCTTGGTAACATAATCATCCGCACCGGTCATCAATCCGGTGACCTTATCCATTTCCTGGGTACGGGCAGAGAGCATAATGACACCCATCTGCTTATTGGTAGCACGGATACGACGACATACCTCAAAGCCATCAATACCCGGAACCATAATATCCAAAATCGCCACACCCACATCAGGATGCTGCTGAAGTCTTTCCAGCGCCTCATCACCGGCACCGGCTTCCACCACTTCATAACCTGCTCGCTGCAGGTTGATAACCACGAAGCTGCGGATATTGACCTCATCTTCCATAATCAGTACTTTTTTCATAGATCCGATCACTCCTTCTCTGTATACAGGGCCAGATCCAAGCCATAGAACATTTGCTTCACACGCTGTTCTGTGATGCCCAGTTCCGCGGCGCCTGCGCCGACGGTGGCTGCGAAAGTAATGGTATCACTGCTACCCAGAACCACGCCGCCCAACTGCTGAGCCTGCTCTTTACGGTTAACACCGGTTAGGGCATACACCGTCATGACCACTTCCCTATCCATATTGGTAAATGTACAAACGCCTTCCGATCGGGTCACAGTAAGCTTATCGTTCCAGGTTCTGTCAATGTGGATATACCACTTATCTGCGTAGCTATAGTAAGTATACATGCCGTCGGTTCTGACGCCTTCGGCATCAACACCAAACCAAACAATCCAATATTCACCGTTTTCGGAGGCCTCATCTCCTTGCATGGGCAGCAATTCCGGCATTTCGGTATCACCGTCACCGTCCACATCGGAAGGATAGACAAAATGATCATGCAGTTTGTTCACAACCACAGGACCGTAGAGATGATTCAGCTGATCGTCACGCACGGAAACAATCTCCAGATGCTGGCTATCACCTTCTGCAGAAACAACCAGCACTGCCACAGAACCATCTTGCAGGAGAATCGGCTCCATCCGCTTGATATTGCCGGCAGAAGCAGCGATCTCCAACTGTGCGCTGCGACGAACCTCGCCATCTTCATAACGGTAAAGCACGGTGTTGCTGATCATGTCACCGGTTTCACCGGGATGGATACTGATCAACTCACTGCGGCCATCCCCGTCCATATCATAGGTAAGGAACTTGGCATAGCTGGTCTCCAACAGCTGGTTCATACCGCCATCGGTCAAACGGTACACCGCTGCGGAACGAACAACACCGTCACCAAACTGACGGCCGACGACAATCTCTGCACCGGGATGACTGTCTACATTGGCAAACTCGATAAAGTCAAAGGCGGAGCCGTAACCCTCGATGGTGTCAATCAGTGCATAACCCAGAGCAAACTGGCCAAAAATCAAGATCTTAAGCGGCTTTTCGCTGCCGCCTTTGGCCAGAACCACATATTCATTTACACCGTCGCCATCCAAATCAGCAGGCTGAACCATCTGTCGATTCTCGCCGTATACGGGGGCGCAGTAAACAAGACCCACCATCGCTTTATCGATGACCGACTGCATATCGTCATCTGCCTGGGAGCGCTTGGGCAAACAATAAAGCTCATCTACCGTACGCATCACACAGCCAGAAAGCACCAAGGCAGCCATAAAGATCAGAAGCAACATTTTACCGAGTTTTTTCACAGGTATGCACTCCTTTCTATTCGATTTATTATATCACATTCCCACAGAAAAGGAAAGCTATTTCACCACAACATTTTCATTGCCCAACAGCGCTTTCAGCTCCGTGAGCATGTTGTCCGCGATTTGGCATCGACTGCCACGGCGAAGCTTGGTGTCCGCAAAATACAGAACCACTTCACTCTCTCCGGGGAACATATTGATGATGGCTTTTACCTTTCTGAATGCCGGAGAATTTTCCGACGGCAGCTTCAAATAAAGCTTTCCGGTAAGAATGGGATTTTTTTGCTGGGGCGGGGTCTGGGGCTGCACCTCAGGAACAACCGGGTCCTGAGGCTGCTGGGCATAATCCGAGATGGGACAGGCACGGTTGATGACGATCTGGGGATCTTTATCATCCCGCAGGGAGAGCCTGCCGGTAATGACTACCGGAGTATTCTCCTTCAAATAGCCACCATACTGACTCAGCACATTGGAAAATGCCAGCATTTCCATGGACGCGGTATCATCCTCCACGGTGACATAGGCCATCATGGAATTATTGCGGGTAGATTTCATCTTTACCGCCTGGACAATGCCCGCCACGCTCACGATCTGTTCATCGCGGATCGTACATTCCTCTCCCATCAACTCCCCAATAGGCAGCACATGGGTATTCTTCAAATACTTGCGGTAATCATCCATGGGGTGACCGGAGAGATAAATACCAGTGGTTTCCTTCTCCATGGCCATCAGCTCCGCGCGGCTGAGTTCATCCTTGGGCGGAATGGGAATGGCGGCAGCTTTATCTTCCTGCTCCAGCATGCCAAAAAGGCCCATCTGTCCTTCCAGATTATGCTTTCGGCTGTCGGCAATGGAGTCCATCATGCTTTCATAAACATTCAAAAGCTCGCTGCGATGGTAGCCAAAGCAATCCATGGCGCCGCATTTGATGAAGTTTTCAACTGCCCGTTTATTCAGTTCTCCTTCACCCATGCGCTGGATGAAGTCCTCCAAAGACTTGAAAGGACCATCTTCTGCACGCTTGGCGGAAATGGAACGAATAAGGCCGCGACC
>JAGCMI010000050.1 GCA_017646545.1 Oscillospiraceae bacterium
TCATGCGGAAAGAGCTGAAAAAGCGGGGCATTTCCCACATGAAAGTGGTGTATTCCCTGGAAGAAGCCCTTACCCCCGTGGGTGCCGAGGCGGAAGCCGCTGCCCTGGGCAAACGGCAGATTCCCGGAAGCACTTCCTATATTCCCGGCATTGCCGGTCTGCTGCTGGCAGGGGAAGTGATCAAAGATCTATCCTGCTGCCGGTAACGGTAGCGCCGGATGGCACACTGCATGTGACAAAGGCGTTGCCACCAATGGTTGCGCCTGCGCCAATGACCGTGTTGCCCCCCAAAATAGATGCACTTGCGTAAATCGTCACCCCGTCCTCAATGGTGGGGTGACGTTTTTTGCCCTTTAGGCTCTGCCCACCCCGGGTGGAGAGGGCCCCCAGGGTGACCCCTTGGTAGATTTTTACATGTTTGCCAATGGTGGTGGTTTCGCCAATGACGACACCGGTGCCGTGGTCAATAAAGAAGGCGGCCCCAATTTCTGCACCCGGATGAATGTCAATGCCGGTGCGGCTGTGGGCGATCTCTGCCAGCATCCGAGGCAGCACGGGCGTCCCCAGTCGATGCAGGGCATTGGCCAGCCGATGGACGGTGATGGCATCGTAACCGGGATAGGCGGCGATGATCTCTGATTCTGTGGTAGCGGCCGGGTCACCGGAGAGAAATGCCTGCAGATCCTGCTGCAGCAGATCGCGGATCCGGGGGATATCCTGCAGAAATTTCAAACAGATCTGCGGGCTCTTTTCCGATTCCCGGGGGAGCAGCGGCAGCAAAATTGCCTCCAGACGGAAGTGTATTTCTGCCACCAGCAGGGAAACATAACTTTCCAAACTACCGTCATCATCCTCTCTGTAAAAACCCGGGAACAGTAAGATCCGAAGTTTCTCCAGCAATTCTTCCGCGGCAGCCATGGTGGGTCGTGCTGCGGATGCGGTGGTGTCGATGGTGCGGCCAAGGCTGTAATCTGCCAAAATGGCGGCAGTGATGTTGTTTAAATCCATATCCTTATCCCTCCTGCATTTTCCTTATCATACCCCAAGCTTGTGTTTCTATTGAATGGAGGATGTAAATGAAGTTTGAATCTCTGATCGGCAATACACCTATGGTAGCGGTAAAACCGAATTTCTTTCTCAAATTAGAATATACCAATCTCACCGGCTCTGTGAAAGACAGAGCGGCATTGCAGATGATTTTAGATGGGGAGAGAAGGGGCGTGCTGCAACATGGCAGTACCATCATTGAGCCGACTTCCGGCAATATGGGTATTTCTTTGGCGGCAATCGCGGCAAAACGTGGCTACCGCTGCATCATTGTCATGCCCGATTCCATGAGCATGGAGCGGCAGCAGTTAATAAGGGCATATGGGGCGCAAATCGTGTTGACACCCGGAAACCTTGGTATGTCCGGTGCAGTGGCGGCAGCGGAGCAGCTGTTGTGCCAAACAAGCGGTGCGTGGATGGCAAACCAATTTGAAAATCCTGCCAATGCCCAAGCCCACTACCGCACCACGGGTCCTGAAATCTGGCAGCAGACCGGGGGAAGGGTAGATGTATTTGTGGCGGGGGTGGGCACCGGTGGTACCATTACCGGTGCAGGTCGCTACCTGAAGGAGCGAAATCCGCAAATCCACATTGTAGCGGTGGAGCCGGCAGGCAGTCCCATGCTGTCTGAGGGAATAGCCGGCAGCCACCGTATTCAAGGCATTGGTGCCAATTTTATTCCCGGTGTGCTGGATCTTTGCGTGGTGGATGAGATTATCCCCGTCACGGAGGACGAAGCCATATCTGCTGCCCGATCCTTGGCGGCAGATATGGCCTTGCTTGCAGGAATTTCCTCCGGTGCGGCTTTTAATGTTGCGCAAGGGATTGCCCAAGCCTGCCCGGATAAGACTGTGGTGACCCTCCTTCCGGATTCCGGACTGCGCTATTTGTCTTTAGGGCTGTTTGAATAGAGAAAAACCCCTCTTGACAAAAGAGGGGCTTTCTTTTATACTATAATTAACAATTAGGTTAAATGTTAAAGGAGGTAACCGATGGGAATTCAAAACACCTTGAAAGCTTTGTCCGATCCCATTCGCCGGGAGATTCTCAATCTTCTCAAATCCGGCCGGATGGCGGCAGGTGACATTGCCAGCCATTTTCCGGTGACGGATGCATCCATCTCCCGGCACTTGTCCGTGCTGAAGGAGGCAGATTTGATCCGGGACACCCGGGAGGGTAAGTTTATTTTCTACGATATCAACACCTCCGTGCTGGAGGAAGTCATGCTGTGGATCAGTGACCTGAAAGGAGAAAACGGAAAATGAAAAATTGGCTGAAAGAATATAAATGGAAGATCCTGCTGTCCACGGTACTGACGATGCTGCCCATGCTCATCGGTCTTCTGCTTTGGGATCGGCTGCCGGATGTGATCACCACCCACTGGGGTGCAGACGGTGTAGCCGACGGTTTCAGCGGCAAGGCCTTTGCAGTCTTTGCCATGCCGGCCATTTTGGCGGGCTTCAACCTCCTCTGCTGTTTGGGCACTGCCATCGACCCCAAGCAGGCCAACCAGAACAAAAAGGCGATGGCTCTGGTGTTCTGGCTCATGCCCCTGATCTCTGTCTGCGTGTGTACCTTTGTTTACAGCGCCGCTTTGGGCAGAGCCATGGATATGTTTGTGATCATGCCCCTGCTCATGGGTGTGATGTTTGTGGTGATTGGCAACTATATGCCCAAGGTCAAGCAGAATTCCACATTGGGCATCAAAATCTACTGGACCCTCCATAACGAGGAAAACTGGAATATGACCCACCGTTTTGCCGGAAAGATCTGGTTTGTTGGTGGTGTTGCTGTCATGCTGACGGCGCTGCTTCCTGCCAAATGGATGGTGACGGTGATGCTCCTGGCAATCCTGCTGCTGGTTTTTGCTCCTATGGTTTACTCCTACAGCATTTATATGCGCCACAAGCGTGAGGGCATCGACTATTCCATCCCTGCCGCCACCAAGGGTCAAAAGGGTGCCAAGTGGGTTTCCATGATCCTGGTGGTCGCTATTCTGGCTGGTGTGATGGTGCTGATGTTCACCGGCAATATCACCTATATCTGCACCGATACTGCACTTCAAATTGAGGCGACCTATCACGAAAACAGCGTAGTTAGTTATGATCAGATCGACAGCATCGAACTGCGGAAAGAATTTGATGTGGGTGTCCGATATATGGGCTTCAGTTCGGCTCGGCTGTCTATGGGATTGTTCCAGAATGACGAATTTGAAATGTACACCATCTATTCCTACAATTCCTGCGAAAGCATGATTCTGATCCGTTCCGACGGCAAGGTGCTGGCCATCAATTGCCAAACTGCGCAGGAAACGGAAGAACTGTACAAAACGCTCTTGCAAAATATGGCATAATGAAAACCCCGGCAGCTTTCGCTGCCGGGGTAAACTGTTTACTTCAGGTGGCTTTCGTTGATGAGGATGTGTACATCGTCCAGCTGCTTCTGGGAAACAGTGGTGGGTGCGTCCATCATCAGGTCCTGTGCGGTCTTGTTCATGGGGAAGGTGATGACCTCGCGGATGCTCTCCTCACCGCACAGCAGCATCACCATACGGTCGATGCCGGGTGCTGCGCCAGCGTGGGGAGGTGCGCCGTAGGTAAAGGCGTTGTACATAGCGGGGAACTTGGCCTTCACATCCTCTTCGCCCAGACCAACCATCTGGAAGGCCTTGATCATGATCTCGGGATCGTGGTTACGCACAGCGCCGGAAGCGCACTCGTAGCCATTGATAACCAGGTCATACTGGCTGGCGTTGATAGCCAGGCACTTCTCGATGTCGCCCTCGGCATCCAGCAGGGTCTGCAGGCCGCCCTTAGGCATGGAGAAGGGATTGTGGCAGAATTCCAGCTCGCCGGACTCTTCGCCCATTTCGTACATGGGGAAGTCCACGATCCAGCAGAATGCGTACTGCTTCTCATCGAAGTGACCGGGCAGACGCTTACCCAGCATGGTGCGGACAACACCGGCGGTCTTCTGAGCAGCCAGCTTCTTCTGGGAAGCAGCCATACACACGAAGCTGCCGGGCTTCAGGTTCAGCTTGGCGGTCAGCACATCCTTGTAGTTTGCCAGGAACTTGGCAACACCACCGGTCAGCTCGCCATTTTCGTCCACCTTGACCCAGCAGACCTTGTTGCCGGTCTGCACTTCCACATCCACCAGCAGCTTGTCGATCCACTTACGGCCTTCGTTGAAGTTGTCCACAGCAACAGCCTTGACGGTAGCATTCTGGAAGGGGCCAAATTCGCAGCCGGCCACTTCAGCAGTGATATCGGAAACCTCCAGGTCGATACGCAGGTCGGGCTTGTCAGAGCCGTAGCGCTCCATGGCCTCGTTGAAGCCGATGCGCTGGAAGGGGTAGGAAGAAACGCGGTCATAGCGGCCGTACTTGACATAGATGGGCTGCAACACTTCTTCCAGAGTGGACAGAACATCGTCCTGGGTGGCGAAAGCCATTTCCATATCCAGCTGGTAGAACTCGCCGGGGGTACGGTCAGCACGGGCGTCCTCATCACGGAAGCAGGGAGCGATCTGGAAGTACTTGTCGAAGCCGGAGGTCATCAGCAGCTGCTTGAACTGCTGGGGAGCCTGGGGCAGAGCGTAGAACTTGCCGGGGTGGTTACGGGCGGGAACCAGGTAGTCACGGGCACCCTCGGGGGAGGAAGCGGTGAGGATGGGGGTGGTGATCTCCAGGAAGCCCTTCTCGGTCATGGCAGCACGGATGGCAGCGACGACCTGGCAGCGCAGGATGATGTTGCGCTTGACGGCGGGGTTACGCAGGTCCAGGTAGCGGTACTTCAGGCGGACGTTCTCATCAGCGTCACGGGACTTGTTGATCTCGAAGGGCAGCTGATTGTGGACGCACTTGCCCAGGACCTTGATGGCGGTGGGGACCACCTCGATGTCGCCGGTGGCCTGCTTGGGGTTCTTGCTCTCGCGCTCACGGACGGTGCCGGTAACGGAGATGGTGGACTCCTTGTTCAGGCCCTTGATGGCGCCCATCATTTCGGCGTTCTCAATGACCACCTGGGTGGTGCCGTAGTAGTCACGCAGAACCACGAAGGCAAAGTTGGAGCCGACTTCACGGACGTTCTCCATCCAGCCCACCAGGGTAACATTTTCACCTGCGTTGGCGATGCGCAGCTCGCCGCAGTTATGAGTTCTGGATTGCTTCATAGGAAAAGCCTCTCTTATTCTGTAATATAACCAAACTATTATTTCACAATTTGAGAGGAGAACAACTATGACCAACAATTTTTACGAAAACTTTTTAAACAACCACACAGAAATCAAGCCTGAAGACATTATACCGGAAAGCGTAAGACTTTATACCGTTGCA
>JAGCMI010000051.1 GCA_017646545.1 Oscillospiraceae bacterium
GCTTGGCGTCCAAGTTGGACAGCGGCTCGTCCATCAGCATGACCTGGGGATCACGAACGATAGCACGGCCGATAGCAACACGCTGACGCTGACCACCGGACAGAGCCTTGGGCTTACGGCCCAGGTACTGGGTGATGTCCAGGATCTCAGCAGCGGCCTTAACAGCACGGTCGATCTCTTCCTTGGGGGTATGACGCAGCTTCAGTGCGAAAGCCATGTTCTCATACACGGTCATGTGGGGATACAGCGCATAGTTCTGGAAAACCATGGCGATATCACGGTCCTTGGGAGCCACATCGTTGACACGCACATCATCGATCAGCAGATCACCATCGGAGATCTCTTCCAGACCGGCGATCATACGCAGGGTGGTGGACTTACCGCAGCCGGAAGGACCAACCAGAACGATGAATTCCTTGTCCTTGATCTCCAGGTTGAATTCCTGAACAGCAACGACACCTTCTTCAGTGATCTGCAGGTTTACCTTTTCCTTCTCGGGCTCGTCAGCCTTCTTCTTTTTCTTGGCCTTCTTGGCATCATCGCCGTTGTGGGGGTAGATCTTCTTGACATTCTTCAGGGTTAAACTTGCCATACTTTTCTGACTCGAAACGCACCTAAATTTCGCGTGCATTCTCGCACTGCACAGAGCAAAACCATGCAGGCATTACGACAGGTCTCCACACTGCCGCACCGTGAGTCCGACGGTTATTTCCTCCTTTTTTTGAAAATGCAACCTATGAGGTGGAGTAGACTGCATCTTGCTGAAAATAATGTATCTCATTTCGTCGTTGCGAAACAAGACCAGCGTTATCAACCCGGATTTACCCAGTTTGATTGGTATCATTTTATCATATATTACAAAAAAATCAACAGCGAAATGCAATTTTGTTTGTTATTTTACCAAAGAATTTTTAGTCCATATAAAAATCCCGCCGCGATTGCGGCGGGGTTTGCGGTTACAGCAATTTGAACATCTCAAGATAGGGCATCACATCGAAGCCGGCCTTGCGATAGGCCCGGACAGCACCCACATTTTCCTCCTCCGCTTCCAGACGGAGAATGGCATCGGGAAAAAGACCTTCCAGATAGGCAAAGAATTTTCCCGCTGTCCCCTGCCCCCGAACCTGGCGCTGCAGGTAGATATCTTCAATCCAGATGCACGGACGGCCAAATTCCGTGGAGAAACTCTTGGCGATCATGGCATAGCCTACGGTAGCCCCCTCCTGAACGAACACAAAGCCCTCCAGATAGGGGTTCTCACTGATGCAGGCACGGATGTCGTTACTGAAAATCTCGTCAGAGCCGTTGGTGTGGACTGCGTCAGAAGCATAGAAGGTTTTCATCATGGCATGAACCGCAGCGGCATGATCCGCAGTCATTGGTCTAATTTCGATCATATATTTCTCCTCACTGCGTGACGCAGTTTCCTTTTAAGACAATTTCGTCAATTGGATCAGATCTGTAAGCACATCTATTTTCGCATACAACCGCTTCATGGTCTTTTCATCCGCTTCGTCCTGATCCGGGACGAACACCGGCATACATCCTGCCGCAAAGGCGGATTGGATGCCCGCAGGCGAATCCTCCACCGCCAAACAATTTTCCGAAAGGATGCCAATACGCTCTGCCGCCCGCAGATAAATATCCGGCGCAGGCTTTCCGTGGGGCACATCGTGACCGCTGCAAATGGCATCAAATTGTTCCAGCAGCCCCAGCGGCTGCAAATGCCGCTGCACCCGTTCCATGGGCGAGGATGTGGCGATGGCAAGTGTGATGCCCTGCGCTTTCAAAAAGGTGACGGTTTCCTCAACGCCCGGCTTCAATTCCACCCCGTTTTCTGCGATATAGGCATCCATCAGCTCGATCCGTTTTTGACGCAAAGGTTCTCGCTGAACCCCCGCCCCAAAATAGGATTCCAGTTGCGCCTGCCCTGCAGAAGCGCTGAGGCTACGCATGCCCAACGCCTGCTGCCGCGTCATGGGATACCCCAAGGCAACGGCTGCCTCCTGCCAGAAACGGGCATAAAGTTTTTCTGTATCCAAGATCACGCCGTCCAGATCAAAGATCACGGCCTTGATTTTCTTCGTTCTTTCTTTGAAAACCGCAAGCGCCATCATACTCTCCCCTTTTGATTTCAGTATACTGCAGCGGAGGATAAAAAGCAAGACCCAGCCGGATACGGCTGGGTCTTGGACTTATTCATAAAGGGGCTTGATCTTCTTGCGGTAGATGCGGACAAAGAAGAACAAGGTAGCGGACAAACTCACCACTTCCGCAATGGGGAATGCCCACCAGACCAGATTGACATCACCGCTGAGGCTTAAGAGGAAGGCCGCAGGCAGCAGCGCCACCATCTGGCGGCAAAGAGAGGTAATGGTGGAATACATACCATTGCCCAGCGCCTGGAAAGAAGCGCCCAAGGCAATACAAATCGCTGCAAAGGGGAAATGGAGGCTGATGGTTCGCAGGGCGGTTTTGCCCAGTTCCACAAAGGTGGGAGAAAGGTTGAAGATGCCCAAAAGCACACCGGGCATCACCGCGAAGGCCAAGAAGCCCAGCAACATAATGCTCAAAGCAGTGCCGCAGGCGATCTTCAAGGTCTTTGTAATTCGCTTGGGATTCCGGGCACCAAAGTTAAAGGCAACAATGGAAATGGTGGCATTGTTCAGACCAAACAAGGGCATAAAGAAGAAGCTCTGCAGCTTATAGTAGATGGAGAACACACCCGTGGCAATCTCGCCCACGGTGGGGAAGCCCAGCAGGATCTGGTTCATGGAGAAGTTCATAACCGAACTGACAGAGTTCATGATCATGGAAGGAACACCAACGGTGAGGATGGGGCGAATCACATCGGACTTGGGCAGGATATTCTTCAAGTACAGATGCACATCGGGGTTCAGCTTCAAATTGAAGATCAGACCCAGCAGCGCGCTCATCCACTGACCCAGCACCGTGGCAATGGCTGCGCCTGCAGCGCCCATGGCAGGAATGCCCAGAGCATCCACACCAAAAATGAAGATGGGGTCCATGACGATATTGATCACAGCGCCCACACCCTGGGTGATCATGGTATGCATGGTGCGGCCGGTGGCTTGCAGCATACGCTCAAAAAGCACCTGGAAGTAGATGCCCATGGTGAAGATGCAGCAGATGCTGGTATAGGCAACACCGCTTTCCAGAATTTCAGCAGATACATCCTGCATCTGGTAATAAGGACGGGTACCGAAAATACCGAAGAGGACGAAAATCACAGTGGCCATCAGTGCCAGGAAAATACCGTTGCCTGCGGTACGGTCTGCCCGCTGCTGATTGCCCTCACCCAGAGATTTACTGAGCAAGGAATTGACACCCACGCCAATGCCCACAGCAAAACCGATCTGCACATTCTGCACCGGGAAAGCCAAGCCCAGCGCGGTAACCGCACTTTCGCTATAACGGGAGATATAAATGCTGTCCACCACATTATAAAGCGCTTGAACCAGCATACTGAGAATCATGGGAATCGCCATATTGGCAAGCAGTTTGCCCACCGGCATGGTGCCCATTTTATTTTCACGCAAATTTCCTTGCATATTGTCTATCCTTTCTTAATGCACATAGTTAGCAATGATATCATAGCATGAAATTTGTCGAAAGGCAAGCATTACCGCCCTGCTTTATGCACGGATTTTCTTTCATATCTTTCATTTTTCAAGCAGGAAGACTTGCATTCATCCCCCGATTGGCTATATAATATCGTTAGAGCGTCACACAAAAGGAGGGATTTTATGTTTGATTTTCATCTGCACAGCAATGTTTCCTTCGATTCCAAAGTAGCGCCTCAAGAATTGGCGGAGGCCGCCGTTGCCGCCGGGCTGAAGGAAATTTGTTTCACCGATCATTACGACTACAATTCCGATCCCCTCAAGCGAGCTGATCTTTTCACCATTGCCGATTACCGCGCTGCCCACGATGGATTGCAGCTGCCAGGGCTGACCATCCGCAAAGGTGTGGAATTCGGTTTGACCCGGTGGAATGCGCCTCATTTGAAAGAACTTCTGGGGCAGTATCCCTTTGATTTTGTCATCGGCTCAGTGCATTATGTAGATGGATATGACCCCCACGAAGCGCCTTATTGGCAGGGTCTTACTGTCCGGGAAGGCTTTGAAAAGCATTTGCTGGAAACCCTGCGCTGCGTGCAGGTACACGAGGATTTTGATGTATTGGGGCATTTGACCTATGCCTGCAAATCCCGCCACAATCCTACCCATGCGCCCATTGAAATGACGGACTTTCAGGAAATCATCGACGAGATTTTGCTGTGCCTCATCCGCAAGGGCAAGGGCATGGAAGTCAACACCAGCGGCATTGACCGGGCAGGCGCATTTTTGCCCGCTGCACCTTATTTACACCGATATAAGCAATTAGGCGGAGAAATCGTCACCGTTGGCTCCGATGCCCATTATTGCGCCCGTGTGGGCCAGTACATCCCCGAAGCACTGGCGATGCTGAAAGAAATCTTCGGCTATGTGTGCACCTTCGAAAAAAGGAAACCCATTTTTCATAAAATTCCATGAACAAGCGCCTGCTGCAAATTGCAGCAGGCGCTGATTTTATGGGTTATTGCTTCTTCATTTGGCGCAAAAACAGCAAGACCGCCGCAGCAAGACAAACCGCTGCATATCCCAGCACCCACCACAAATGGGGAAAAATCCGGGCAAAATCACCGCGGAGCACTGCCCTGCCCAATTCCACCCCGTGGACAAAGGGTAACGCATCGGCGATCTTTTTGAAGGTGCCGCCCACCATCTCCAAGTCAAACCAGATGCCTGACAGCCATGCGGAAAGATTGGTCAGCAGGGCGCCGCAAACGCCACCCACCTGCTTGTCATTAAGCACGCTGCCGCACAGTAGTCCCAGAGAAATATACAGAAGGGACACCGGCGCGATCATCAAAACGGCATAGAGGATATTCACCGTAACCTCAAGACCTAAAACAATGGCCGCAAGGTAGCAAATGATTGTCTGCCCCATGGCAATGGGGATCATGGGCAAGGTATAGCTGAGGATAAAATCCGCAGCAGTTAGCGGTGTGGTGTAGAGCCGCTGCAGCAGCGAACTGCCCCGATCCTTGGCAATAATCGTCGCAGAGAACAGCGTCATAAAGGAAAGACCGAACACCGCAATACCCGGGGTCAAATGGTCAATCTCAAAAAGGCTGACGGGAATATTGGCCTGAATGGCGCTCAACAGACAAATCAGAACCAGCGGAAATCCCAATCCAAAGGCCAGATTCAGCGGATCACGAATAATTTCCTTGGTGGTTCTTTTGGCAAAGGTCAGCATTCTCATTTTGCCACCCCCTTGACGATGCGAATAAATGCTTGCTCAAAATTATCCGTCTTGGCTGTTTCTTTGATCTTCTCCGCCGTATCGCAGATCAGCAGTTTTCCATCTTTCATAATGGCGATGCGGTCGGAAAGCGCCTCCGCCTCTTCCATATAGTGGGTGGTAAGAATAATGGTAACGCTCCCCTTCAAGCTGCGAATCAAATCCCACAGATCGCTGCGGGCGATCACATCCAAGCCCAAGGTAGGCTCGTCCAAAAAGAGGATCTCCGGGTCGCTGATCAGCGCCATGGCAATACTGAGTCTGCGCTGCCAACCACCGGAGAGTTTGCCGGCCTTTTTCTGCATCACCGATTCCAGCGCCAGCAATTGGGCCATTTCCTGCACCTTTGCACCACATTTTTCCTTACCAAATCCATGGACACCGCACATCAGTTCCAGATTTTCCCGGACGGAAAGGCCCGGTGCAACTGCAGTTTCCTGGGGAGAAACCGCAATAACGGATTTGACCGCGGCAACATCCGCGCAAATGCTCTTGCCCAGCAGCAGCGCATCACCGGATGTGGGTTGGGTGAGGCAGGAGAGCATTTTGATGGTGGTGGTCTTACCCGCGCCATTGACACCCAGCAGTGAGAAAAGTTCGCCCTTGGCTACCGTCAGGCTCAGGTGATCCACCGCCACCACATCTTTGTATTTTTTTGTTAAACCTTCGATTTTAATGGCATCCATGTAAGATCACTCCATTTTGTACTGCTTTCGCAGGCCTTGATAAACATCCGTCAGCATCTTGCTCACCAGAACCCAATCCAAATCCAAAAATCCGGTGGCAAACATGGTGGCAATTCCGTGGACATACACCCACATTTCCAGATGGAACAGCTTGGCGTCCAAATCCCCAAGACCAGTATTTTGCTGCACAATGGACTCCATCTGATGACTCAGCTCTGTATATTCAGGCAGCGGCTCCCCTTTCCGGTCGCACATGTACAGCAGCTTGAAAAGTTCACGCTCCTCTTTCGCAAAGCGGATGTAGGCCATGCCGTTTGCCTTATAGGCAGGATACGCCCCACTTTCCACTTCCCTTTTCAAATATGCCCGACACAGCGCATCCGCTTTTTCCGTCACGGCATGATGCAGCTGCTCCATGGTGGCAAAATTGGAAAAAATGGGCTGGGTGGAGCAGTTGAGCGCATTGGCCAGGGTTCTGGCATTGACCGCCTGCACCCCTTCTTTTCGTACAATCTCCACCGCAGCGGCGACGATTTCTTCTTTGGTTATTTTGACTTTCGGCGGCATGGGACACCTCCA
>JAGCMI010000052.1 GCA_017646545.1 Oscillospiraceae bacterium
CGCCAGGTAAAGGAAGCTGCCCAGCAGGGACAGAACGATATACACAGCAGTGGCAGCGGTCAGCGGAAGCCCCAGTTTTAGTTTGGGGGATTTCATTGCTTAGTCGCAGAATTCAGCCACACAGCGCTCGTAGGCAGCTACGGGGTCAGCAGCGGCGGTGATGGGACGGCCCACAACGATGTAGTCAGAGCCGATCTCCTTGGCGGCTGCGGGGGTCATAACTCTCTTCTGGTCGCCCACATCGCCATCAGCGAAGCGGACACCGGGGGTGATGGTCAGGAAGTTCTTGCCGCAACGGTCGTGGACCTTGCCGGCCTCCAGGGGGGAGCAGACGATGCCGTCCAGGCCGCTTTCGGCAGCACACTGGGCATAGTGCATGACAACCTCATCGATGGGAGCTTTAATCATCAGGTCGTTTTCCATGCTCTCCTGGTCGGTGGAGGTCAGCTGGGTCACAGCAATCAGCAAAGGACGAGTGCCGTCTTCGCGGGTCAGACCTTCCAGCGCAGCCTTCATCATGTTCTTGGTGCCGGCAGCGTGCAGGTTGGTGATATCCACATCCAGATTGGAGAGGACATTCATGGCCTTCTTCACAGTGTTGGGAATGTCGTGCAGCTTCAGATCCAGGAAGATCTTGTGGCCACGGGCCTTGATCTCACGAACGATGGCAGGACCTTCTGCATAGTACAGCTCCATGCCGATCTTCACAAAGGGCTTTCTGCCGGTGAACTTGTCCAGGAAGTTCAAGGTGGCTTCACGGCTGGCGAAGTCACAAGCAATGATTACATCTTTTCCCATTAGTGGGCACCTCCAATAATATCAGTTAAACTTTCAATTCTGTACTTCTTCATAACCATGGGAAGATCCTCAATGATCTTCTTGCAGGCATAGGGATCTACCAAGTTGGCAGCACCGACCTCAACTGCGGTAGCACCGGCCAGCATCAGCTCGATCACATCCTCAGCCTTGCTGACACCGCCCATACCCACGATGGGGATGTTTACGGCCTCATAGACCTGGTAGACCATGCGAACAGCCAAAGGCAGCAGGGCAGGACCGCTCATACCGCCGGTCTTGTTGGCGATGATGGGCTTCTTCTTGTTCAAATCGATCCGCATGCCCAGCACGGTGTTAATGAGGCTGACGGCATCTGCGCCGCCTTCTTCGCAGGCCTTTGCGATGGAGCAAATGTCGGTGACATTGGGGCTGAGCTTCACAATGACGGGCTTGGTGGTGACGGCCTTGACGGCTTGGGTCACTTCCTTCGCCATGGCAGGGTCAGTGCCGAAACTCATGCCGCCGCCGTGGACATTGGGGCAGGAAATGTTGACTTCCAGCCAGCCAACCTGGTCTTCTTTGTCCAGCTTCTTGCAGGTTTCCACATACTGCTCGATGGAGAAACCGGACACATTTGCCATCACGGGCTTGTGGAAGAACTGCTTCATTTCAGGCAGTTCGTGGGCAATCACATGATCC
Organism: Oscillospiraceae bacterium; assembly: GCA_017646545.1. Taxonomy (GTDB): domain Bacteria; phylum Bacillota; class Clostridia; order Oscillospirales; family Oscillospiraceae; genus Faecousia. Next base: position 1,477 of record JAGCMI010000052.1, read on the forward strand.
ACACCGGGGTTCTGCAGACCCACAGCGTTCAGCATACCGCCATCGAATTCTGCAATTCGGGGCGTGGGATTGCCGAAACGGGCATCCAAAGTGGTGCCCTTGAAGGAGAAAGTGCCGAGCATATTGATGTCATACAGTTCCGCAAACTCCTTGCCGAAGCCGAAGGTACCGGAGGCGGGGATCACGGGGTTGTCCATCTCAATGCCGCACAGATTCACTTTTGTGCTCATCCGAACACCTCCTCACGGAAAAATACGGGACCATCCTTGCAGACACGCTTGTAGCCGGACTTGGTTTGAATGGTGCAGCCCATGCAGGCGCCAAAGCCGCAGCCCATTCTTTCTTCAAAGGAATACTGGCCGGAGGTCTGCATCACATTCTCCATGGCCTTGAACATGGGCATGGGACCGCAGGAGTAGAAGTAAGTATACTCCAAATTCTTGATCACATCGGTGACAAAACCCTTCGTGCCCACAGAGCCGTCAGCGGTGGCGATGTGGACATCGGCGCCCAGCGCCTTAAATTCCTCTGCGAGGAAGATCTCGCTTGCCACATCGAAGCCCAGCACCACCTGAGGCTTCTTGCCTTCAGCGATCAATTTCTTGCACAGATTGAACATGGGGGGCACGCCTACGCCGCCGCCCACCAGCACGGGACGATCACCGGAAAGGGAAGTGTCATAGCCGTTGCCAAGGCCGGTGAGCACATCCAGCTTTGTGCCCACGGGCAGAGCAGCCATAATTTCAGTACCGCTGCCCACCACCTTGTAGATGAGGGTCAGGGTGGTTTCGTCATAGTCGCAGACGGAAATGGGGCGGCGCAGGTACTTTTCCGGCAGCCGCAGGTCCACGAACTGGCCGCAGTTTGTGATGGCGGAGGTGTCGCCCTCCAGAACCATCTTATATACCACATCCGTCAGCGCTTCATTGCTGCGGATTACGAAAATGCTTTGTTTCATTGTTTCCTCCTTTGCATTTGTGGGGGAATTTTTGCGGTAGGGGCGATTTTGAATCGCCCCTACATGCAATATTAAGCGTCAATGGTAGAAATGGTCAGCGTGGTTTCCTCCAGCACATCCAGCAGGGCCTTCACGGTGTCCAGAGAGGTGAACAGAGAAACATTGTTCTCAGTAGCCACCTGACGGATCTGAGTGCCGTCGCTCTCGCTGTCGCTGAGGTCACGGGTGTTGATGATATAGGCAATGTGGCCCTGACGCACGGCATTGGGGATCTCATCGCTGCCATCGCTGATCTTGCCCAGCGCATGGGTACGGATGCCATTCTCCTTCAGGAACTTGGCGGTGCCGTGGGTTGCCTCGATGTTGAAGCCCAGATTGTAGAATCGACGGATCAGGGGCAGCGCCTCCTGCTTATCTCTGTCGGCGATGGTGGCAAGCACGGTGCCGTAGTTCTGCAGATGCATGCCGGAAGCCTGCAGCGCCTTATACAGGGCGCGGGTCATGGTGCGATCATAGCCGATGGCTTCGCCGGTGGACTTCATTTCGGGGGACAGATAAGCGTCCAGACCACGCAGCTTGGCGAAGGAGAAGACGGGCGCCTTCACATAGTAGCGATCCTTCTCAGCGGGGTAAATGTCGAAGATGCCCTGCTCCTTCAGGCTCTTGCCCAGAATGACCTCGGTGGCAATGTCTGCCAGAGAGTAGCCGGTGGCCTTGGAGAGGAAGGGAACAGTACGGGAGGAACGGGGGTTGACCTCGATGATAAACACATTGTCCTTGTCATCGACGATGAACTGGATGTTGTAGAGGCCCTTGATGCCCAGGCCCAGACCCAGCTTCTTGGAGTAATCCAGGATGGTGCCCTTGACCTTGTTGCTGATGGAGAAGGGCGGGTATACGGAAATGGAGTCGCCGGAGTGGATGCCGGTACGCTCAACCAGTTCCATGATGCCGGGCACGAATACATCGCGGCCGTCGCAGATAGCG
>JAGCMI010000053.1 GCA_017646545.1 Oscillospiraceae bacterium
CTCAGGTTGATGGCGAAGTCGCCCATGGCGATCTTCTCTTCGCCGCGGACCATGATGAAGCAGGAAGAAACCAGGTTTGCACCGGGCTTGGTCTTGACCAGCTGCAGAGCGGGACGGACGGTGTCAGCGGTGGAGTAAGTAGCGCCGCCCAGCAGGGAGTCGGCCTTGCCCATCTTCACCAGCATGGTGCCGAAGTAGTTGCCCTTGCTCAGCAGTGCCTTGCACTCCTCAGCGGACATCTTGCCCTTACGCAGAGCAACCATGGTCTCCACCATTTCGTCCATACCGGCATAGGTAGCGGGATCGATGATCTCCACGCCTTCAATGTTGAAGCCGCCCTTGGCTGCGTTAGCCTTGACTTCCTCTACATTGCCGATCAGGATGGGGGTCAGGAAGCCGCCTTCCACCAGACGGGCGGTAGCTTCCAGAATACGGGCATCGTGGCCCTCGGTGAACACGATCTTGCGGGGGTTAGCCTTCAAGGTTTCGATCATTGCATTGAACATATGATATCAGTCCTCCATATTTCGGGCATTTGCCCGTATTTTTACCAAATAATTATATCGCATCGCAGTTGATATTGCAAGAGGCAAGGAAAGATAAATTGCAGTTTATCGCTTGGTGAATTAGGAATTAGAGATTAGGAATTAGGAATTTGAACAAACAAACACCGGTGTGTTTTCTAAGCAATTTCTAACTCCTAATTTCTCATTCCTCATTAGGCGATCAGCCCCGATAAACTGAAAAATGCATAATCCCCCGCCCTTACGGGCGAGGGATTGGCTTATATGCTTAGCCGCCGAACACGCTGATCAGGAAACCAGCAGCGATGGCAGAGCCGATGACACCGGCCACATTGGGGCCCATAGCATGCATCAGCAGGAAGTTGGAGGGGTTGGCCTTCTGGCCCTCGGTGTTGGAAACACGGGCAGCCATGGGCACAGCGGAAACGCCGGCAGAACCGATGAGGGGGTTGATCTTGCCGCCGGAGAGCTTGCACATCACAACGCCGCCGATCAGACCGCCGCAGGTGGACAGAATGAATGCCAGCACGCCCAGAACGATAATGTAGATGGTCTGCAGGTTCAGGAAGGATGCGCCCACCATGGTGGAGCCAACAGCGGTGGACAGCAGGATGGTGACGATGTTCATCAGCGCATTCTGCACAGTGTCGCTGAGGCGGTCGGTAACGCCACATTCCTTCAGCAGGTTGCCGAACATCAGGCAGCCGATCAGAGCAGCGGTGTCAGGCAGCAGCAGAACCACGAAGATGGTAACCACGATGGGGAAAATGATCTTTTCGGTCTTGCTGACGGTACGGGTCTGGACCATCTTGATCTTTCTCTGCTCGGGGGTGGTCAGCAGCTTCATGAAGGGAGGCTGGATCAGAGGGATCAGCGCCATGTAGGTGTAAGCGGCAATGGCGATGGGACCCAGCAGCTGGGGAGCCAGCAAGGAAGTGGTCAAAATGGCGGTGGGGCCATCAGCACCACCGATGATACCGATGGAGGCAGCTTCTGCTGCGGTGAAGCCCAGCAGGGTTGCGCAGAAGAAGGCGAAGAACACGCCCATCTGTGCGGCAGCGCCCAGCAGCAGGCTCTTGGGATTGGAAAGCAGGGGGCCGAAATCCGTCATGGCGCCAACGCCCATGAAGATCAGGCAGGGGTACACACCGGCCTTAACACCGATGTAGAAAATGTCCAGCAGGCCGCCGTCGTGCAAAATGGTGCCGTAGCCCAGTTCGCCATTCATGAAAGCGGTCCACAGCTCGGGATGATACAGATTGCCGCCGGGCAGATTGGTCAGCAGACAGCCGGCAGCCAGACCGATCATCAGCAGAGGCTCGAACTTCTTGACAATGCCCAGATAGAACATCACGCAGGCAATGCAGATCATCACCAGGCTCTGCCAGCCGTTATCGGCCATGAATCCGGAGAAAATAGCGTTAAAACCGCTGCTCTCCCACAGATTCAATAAAATTTCACCAACATTGATCATGGCGTTCCTCCTTAGCCGATGACCACCAGAGGAGCACCGGTGTCAACAGAAGCACCCTTGGAAACTACCACCTGGGTGACGGTGCCGTCCTTGGGAGCCATGATTTCGTTTTCCATCTTCATGGCTTCCAGCACCACCAGCACCTGACCTGCCTTCACAGCCTGTCCGTTCTGGACATTGACCTTCAGGATGGTGCCGGGCATGGGAGCGGTGACGGGCTCGCCGGCGCCGGTGACAGCAGGGGCGGCAGGAGCAGCGGGTGCGGCAGCAGGTGCTGCAGCCACGGGGGCGGCAGGAGCAGCAGCGGGTGCAGCGGGAGCGATGGCCTCGTACTCGTCCAGCAGCATGGCCTTGCCGGCCTCCACCTCTACTTCGTAAGTACGACCATTGAGAGTAACCTTATATTTCATCTTTACTTGACCTCCTTGATGGAAATGAAACGCAGCTCGTTGAGGGGCTTGCCCATCTTGTCGGCCACAATGGCCATCAGCATGGCTGCAGTCTTGGGCTCCACATCGTGGAGCTTCAGCTCACCGGCAGTGCCGGGAGCCACGGGCTTGGGAACTTCGACGGGAGCGGCAGTGGGAACAGCGGCAGCCTGGGCGGCAGAAGCCTTCTTATCCCGGGCAATGAAGATCTTGCCGATGATCATAACAACGGCCATCAGCAAAATCAGACCCAGAAACACCACTGCATAGCCCAGCAGCGCCAGAATACCGGCGGTGCCAATGGTCAGATGGCTCTGACCCAGTGCATTGGCTAAAAACAGCATGGGCTACCTCCTTAGCACTCGGTGATGGTGTAGGTGACGCAGTTCTCTTCCTTGGCCTTGCGCTCCTCAAAGAACTTTTCAGCCAGGTTGGGGAATGCGATGTAGGAAAGCACATCCTCGTCGCTCTTGGCGATGCCCTGCAGCTTTTCGCGGGTGGGCTCCACAATGGGTGCCAGAGTGTCAGCATAGCGGCCGGTCAGGGGCTGCTCGTCGCCCAGAATCTGCTTCTTGATCTCTTCGTTGATGGGAGCGGGGGTCTCGCCGTACTCACCGCGGCAGTAAGCCTTGATCTCCTTGGAAACGGTCTTGTAGCGAGCGCCGTCCAGCACATTACGGACAGCCTGCACACCGACCATCTGGGAGGTGGGGGTCACCAGAGGGGGATAACCCATGTCAGCGCGGACGCGGGGAGTCTCCAGCAGAGCCTCGTCGAAACGATCCAGGGCGTTCATCTGCTTCAGCTGGGAGAGCAGATTGGACAGCATACCGCCGGGCACCTGATAGGTCAGGCACTGGGTGTCGGTAGCCATACTCTTGGGCATCATGGTGCCGTCAGCAACAAACTCGTCACGGACGGTCTTGAAGTAGTCAGCCATTTCCTTGGTGGCATCGTCGTTCAGGTCAACCTCGTAACCCAGCTGACGCAGAGCGTAAGCCAGAGTTTCGGTAGCGGGCTGAGAAGTACCGCCGGAGAAGGGAGAAATGGCGGTGTCGATGATGTCGACGCCTGCTTCCACAGCCTTCAGATAGGTCATGAATGCAAGACCGGTGGTGGAGTGGGTGTGCAGGTCGATGGGCAGGTCGGGGTGAGCGTCCTTGATAGCGGAGATCAGGTCGTAAGCCTCCTGGGGACCCATAATGCCGGCCATATCCTTGATGCAGATGGTGGAAGCGCCCATTTCCTTCAGTTCCTTGACCATCTGCACGTACTTGGCGTGGGTGTGGACAGGAGAGGTGGTGTAGGAAATGGTGCCGGAAGCGATGGCGCCGGCAGAAGCGGTAGCTTCCATGGCCACCTTCATGTTGTCCACGTCGTTCAGAGCGTCAAAGATACGGATCACATCGATACCGTTTTCCACAGCCTTCTGAACAAACAGACGGACAAAGTCATCGGGATAGTGGCTGTAGCCCAGCACATTCTGACCACGCAGCAGCATCTGCAGCTTGGTGTTGGGCATGCCGGCGCGGATCTTGCGCAG
>JAGCMI010000054.1 GCA_017646545.1 Oscillospiraceae bacterium
GTGCGTACGTTGAAAAAATCAATACTGCCTTGACCGCAGCAGACAAAGTTCTGCAGGAAGCCATCGACAAGGTTGCTTCCGACCTGGCAAATGCTGAAAAGGAATTGACCGATGCTATGAATGCCGGTGACAAGGCGCTCGACGATAAGATCGCTGCGCTGAACACCGCACTGGAGAATGCCATCACTGCTTATAAGGCAGCCGATGCATCCTTGAGAGCCGATCTGTCTGCTCAGATTTCCAGTGTCAGTACAAGCTTGCGTGCGATGATCTCTCAGGTTTCCGATAATCTGGATCAGGCACAGATGGAGCTGACCGAAGCCATGAACGCCGGTGACGCTGCCCTGACCGAGAAAATCGAGGCGCTGCAGGCCGCTATGGAAGCTGCTATCGCTGCCAATGCCGCCGCTGACGAGGCCACCAAGGCTGAGTTGGTCGCCATGATCGAAGAGTCTGACGCAGCCCTGAAGGCCGCCATGGAAGCCGCTATCGCTGCCAACGCTGCCGCTGACGAGGCCGCCAAGGCGGAGTTGGTCGCTAAGATCGAAGAGGCTGACGCTGCCCTGCAGACCGCCATCGACAAGGTGTCTGCGGATCTGGTTGAAGCAAAGCAGGAACTGTCCGCTGCCATCGCTGCCGGCGATGAGGCGCTGGATGCTAAGGTCGAAGAGCTGACCAACGCTTTGAATGCCGCCAAGGCTGCTCTGGAAGCCGCCGATCAGGAAAACAAGACTGCGTTGACCACTGCCATCGAAGAAGCATACGCTACCCTCAATACAGCCATCGAGGTAGTTCGTCAGGAACTGGCCAATGCAAAGGCCGCCCTAGAAAAGGCGGATGCCGACAACAAGGCAGCTTTCGAGAAGGCCATGGCAGAAAACAAGGCCGCTCTGGAAAAGGCTGATGCCGATAACAAGGCAGCTTTCGAGAAGGCTATGGCTGAAAACAAGACCGCTATGGAGGCTAAGGATCAGCAGCTGCAGACCTTCATCATCGTGGTGTGCTCCATTTCCGGTGTCGCTCTGTGCGGCAGTGCTGCATTCGTGATCTGGTTCTTCCTGGGAAGAAAGAAGAGAATCGTATAACCCACCCGTTGCGCGGCAGGCTGGAAACAGCCTGCCGCTTTTGGAAGAATATGCTATAACCTAGCCCCCGGTTACCATCTGGATAGCCAGCTGTTGGCGTATTCCGGCATTGGCAAGGGTGATTATCGCCATTTTCCTTTGGAATGTGTGATGCCCGTCGGCGGCAGGGATTGCATAAAAGTCAAATATGGGTTATAATAAAAATATAGAACTTCCGAAAGGAGGTAACATATGGAAAAAGAAAGCCATCAACAGAATAAAACCATAAAAAAGCTTTTATTGGCTTTGTTTATTTTATCCATCGCATCGATACATATTGCTTTGAGCATCGTCGCCATATCGGTGCACCGTTCGCCCATCCCTGCGTTTCCCGGGACGATGGTTGAACATATGTGGAAATTCTTCTTGCTGATTCCCATTCCGCTGGCATCCGTGGTTTTGGGTTTTATTTACACAAGGAAGGGCTATAAATGCCTGAAAAACATTATTGCCGGTGGCATTATGATTTTTCTGCTGTACCAATTTGGTAGTTTTACCGGTATCTTTGCGGACCAATTCAGCCATGATATGAGCTATCTCCATGATATATCCAACACAGTCGGTTTTGATTTCCCGGAGGATGGATACATTGCTGTCCAGCTTGATTATATGGAAGAGGGTTCGTCTTTGGTGATGGTAAAGGTCAACCAAGAGGATGCGGTCCCCTTTATGGCCAAGCTGAACAATGATCCCAACTGGAAACGGGATGTTTCTTTTATCCCTGCCAATGCCATTGATCCCTTTACTTTGGCAATGACGTCGGATTATGATTATTTTGCCGTGTACAATCTTACAACGAATTTTTATAACAACTTCCCCGGCCAATTGATCTTCATGGCCTTTGATGTGGAAACGAATATCGTCTACATTTACACGCAAGGATAAAGACTTGCAAAACTGAGAAAATGATACAAAAAGAGGTGCGCACAATGAAAAAAATCCTCGCAATGGTTCTGGCTCTTATGATGGTCATGGCGCTGTCTGGCTGTGGCGGTAACGACACGGTTGAAACCACACCCCCTACATATCTTTCCGGCACTTATGTGATGGAAAGCTATACCTGCAACGGGGAGTCCCTTGGTGAGGAGGTGCTGGCGCTGTATGCCGGTTCCCAGTATGTCATGAAAGAGGACGGCACTTGTGTCTATACGGTGTCCATGCATGGCACGGTTACGCAGACGCCCGGCACCCATGCGGTTCATGGTCAGAAGCTGACCGTTCACTTAGACTATGGTAAAGAGGGTAGGGTGGAGCTGATTTTTACAATCTCCGGTGATACCTTCAGCTTCATCGAAGAAGTTGGAAATGATACCTATGTTCAGACCTACAAAAAGCAAGGCTAACTCCCGCCTTGCCCCCCAAAAGAGACAGCTGAAAAGCTGTCTCTTTTTTCTGTTCGTAACTGTTTCCATTTATTTTCCCAAGTCCCGTGGGCGGTGTGGCGCATCTGCCATTGTGCTGGCTAGTGCATCCATGTGAAAACTTTTTGAAATGTGATTTTTCTTGCATTATTATGCGGATAAGACTATTATATATCTAGATTATAGATTATGGAGTGTGGAGGAAAACCCAATGGAAACCAGACCTTATGTTGCGTGGGAACTGATCAACAATTTTATGATCGATGTGTTCAAGGCTTACGGTGTTCCCGAAGAGGATGCCGCCATTTGCGCAGATGTTCTGCTGGAAAGCGATCGTCGGGGCATCGAGAGCCACGGCTGCAACCGTTTCAAGCCCATCTATCTGGACCGTATCAAGAACGGTACGCTGCTGCCCGTGACCAATTGCGAGATTATCAAGGATACCCCCACCACCGTGGTGATGGATGCCCACAACGGCATGGGCATGGTGGCATCCCATAAGATGATGGAAATGCTCATTGAAAAGGCAAAGATCTACGGCATGGCCGGTGGCACGATCTTCAATTCCACCCACTATGGCATTGCCGGCTATTGGTCCACCATGGCGGAAAAAGCCGGTATGATCGGCATCACTGGTACCAATGCCCGCCCCTCGGTAGCGCCCACCTTTGGCGTGGAGCCGATGATGGGCACCAATCCCTTGACCTTTACCATGCCCACCGATGAGCAGTTCCCCTTCAATTTTGACTGCGCCACTTCCATCGTGCAAAACGGTAAGATCGAGTATTATGCCCGTAGCGGAAAGGAAACACCTGCAGGTCTTGTGGTCACCAAGGACGGCAACACCATGACCGAATCTGCCGAGATTCTGGCGGAAATGCGCAAGGGTAACTGCGCATTGCTCCCCATCGGCGGTCTGGGGGAGGAAACCGGCGGCTATAAGGGCTATGGTTTTACCACCATCGTGGAAATTTTGTCCGCAGCACTCTCTGGCGGCCCTCATACCAAGGCCCTCACCGGCAAGGATGAAAACGGCAATAATGCCATGTATCGTCTGGGCCATTTCTTCTTCGTGATCAACCCGGAATTCTTTATGGGTTTAGATACGTTCCGGCATACCAGCGGTGATATCCTGCGAGCGCTGCGTGAATCCGACAAGGCACCCGGCCAAGAGCGAATCTACACCGCAGGTGAAAAGGAATACCTGTCTTGGCTGGAGCGTCAGGATAAGGGTGTTCCCGTGGGCGAAGCCATCCAAAAGGAATTTATTGCCCTGCGTGATGAGTGCGGCCTAAGCTACAAATTCCCCTTTGAAAATTGATCGGGAGGATATATTTATGGATTACGCAAAGGAATCTTTGAAAAAACATGCCCAGTGGGGCGGCAAGATCGAAGTGATCGCCAAGGTGCCGGTATCCACCCGGGAGGATCTTTCGCTGGCTTATACCCCCGGTGTGGCCCAGCCCTGCCTGGAGATCCAGAAGGACATCAATAAAAGTTCTGAACTGACCCGACGCCACAATCTCTGTGCCGTCATCACCGATGGCTCTGCCGTTTTGGGTCTGGGCAACATCGGCCCCGAGGCCGGTATGCCCGTGATGGAGGGCAACTGCGCCCTGTTTAAGGCATTTGCCGATGTGGATGCATTTCCTCTGTGCGTGAAATCTCAGGAAGTGGACGAGTTCGTTAATGCGGTTTACTTAATGAGCGGCTCCTTTGGCGGCATCAATCTGGAGGATATTTCCGCACCCCGCTGCTTTGAGATCGAGCGCAAGCTGAAGGAAAAGTGCGACATTCCCATCTTCCATGACGACCAGCACGGTACTGCTGTGATCGTTCTGGCAGGTCTGACCAACGCCTTGAGGGTGGTAGGGAAGAAGAAGGAAGAGGTCAAGATTGTTACGGTGGGCGCTGGCGCTGCCGGCATTGCCATCGTGAAGATGCTGCTTTCTGCCGGCTTCAAGAACATCACCATGTGCGATAAGCAGGGCGCGCTCTATGTTGGCTGCCCCGGTATGAACTGGGCCCAGGAAGAAATGGCCCAGCGCACCAATCCGGACCAGACCCCCGGGACCCTGGCGGAGAAACTGGTGGGTGCGGATGTGTTCATCGGCACTTCCGCACCGGGACTGGTGACCGGCGATATGGTGGCCACCATGAACCGGGAAGCCATCATCTTTGCCTGCGCCAATCCCACTCCGGAGATCTTCCCGGA
>JAGCMI010000055.1 GCA_017646545.1 Oscillospiraceae bacterium
GCGCTGCCGGGGATCTGACGCTTGCCGGTGGCCGCCATTTCCTCCTCCGCCCCCACGGGGGTCAGGGCCTCCTCCAGGGAGTATACCACCTTCATATGGGAGATGCCCCGCTTTTTCAGCTCCTTGCGCATCACCCGGGCCAAGGGGCAAATGGTGGTCTTGGAAATATCCGCCACCCGAAAGGCGGTTCCATCCATCTTATTACCGGCACCCATACAGCTGATGATGGGTGTACCCACCGCAAAGGCTCGCTCTGCAAGGCAGAGCTTACCGGTGACCGTATCGATGGCATCCACAATATAATCATATTGGGTAAAATCGAACTGATCGGCTGTTTCGGGGGTGTAGAACACGGGATGGGTGGTAACACGGGCATCGGGATAGATGTCCAAAATTCGTTCCTTTGCCACATCCACCTTCAACTTGCCCACCGTAGAATGGGTGGCAAGGATTTGGCGGTTGATATTGGTGATGCTGACCGTATCGCTGTCAATGAGATCCAGCGCGCCCACACCACCACGGGCCAAGGCTTCAGCAGTATAGCCGCCCACACCGCCAATGCCAAAGATGGCCACACGGCTGTTTTTCAGCCGCTGCATGGCCTCTTCGCCCAAGAGCAACTGACTTCTGGAAAACTGCATATCAGTCTTCGAAGGTCAGAATATCCTTGTAGCGCTCCTTGAACAGTTCATAAACTGCCTGCAGCGTTTCCTCGTTTTCCACAGCCATATAGTTCTCGGTTTCCTCGTCCACAGGCTCAATGAGCAGGATGAGGATCTCTGCAGACTCGTCGTCAGCAGGCATCAGAATCATATACTCATTGCCCTGGTACTCGATTACATCCAAATACTCGAAATCGGTATCCACACCGTTTTCGTCGGTCAGGGTGATGATATTTTCCTCTTCGGGCAGAACTTCATTGATATTTTCCATGATATATACTCCTTTATAAATTATTAATTCGTTTAACCTTCATTTACCACGATCTCTGCCACCTTCAAGCCGGGATTACGGCGGCAGGTGAAATCGATGGCCCAATAGCTGCTGAACACCAGCAGATTATTTTCGTGATAGTCTTCCAGCAGTTCTGCATCGCTGCCCAGATTCAGATCGCTCAGATCACCGGGGTAGCTTTCGATGCGGCGGATCTCCTCATAGGGCAGCATTTCCATCCGCAGGTCCACGCCATACTCGTTCTTCATACGATACTCAAAGACATCAAACTGCAGCGTACCCACAACACCAACAATGACTTCTTCCATACCGGAATTGGGTACCTTGAAGATCTGGATGGCGCCTTCCTGGGCAATCTGCTCGGTGCCCTTGACAAACTGCTTACGCTTCATGGAATCCTTGGCGGACACACGACAGAAATGTTCGGGGGCAAAGGTGGGAATGCCGGAATAGAGGAACTTCTTGCTGGGCACGGTGATGGTATCACCGATGGAGAAAATGCCGGGGTCAAAGACACCGATGACATCGCCTGCATAGGCTTCTTCCACGATCTCGCGGTCAGCGGCCATCAGCTGCTGAGGCTGGGAGAGGCGCATTTTCTTTTTGCCCTGCATATGATAATATTCCATATCCCGCTGGAACTTACCGGACACGATTCGCATAAATGCCAGACGGTCACGGTGTGCCTTATTCATGTTTGCCTGGATCTTAAAGACAAAGGCGGAGAAATCGGGATCAAAGGCATCCACCACACCGCAGTCAGCCATACGGGACAGCGGAGGCGGAGTCATCTGCAGGAAGTTTTCCAGGAAGGGTTCCACGCCGAAATTGGTCAGCGCAGAGCCGAAGAACACGGGAGAAAGGCGGCCACGACGAACCTCTTCCAGATCCATTTCACGGCCGGCAGACAGCAGTTCCACATCGTCGATCAGCTGCTGATGCTTCTTTTCACTGTCTAACAGTTCTGCGACGCGGCTGTCGTAGAGGTCCACCTCTTCCTTCTCGGCACGGTTCTTACCGGACACACCGGAGAAGAAGATCAGACGGCTCTGCTCACGATCATAAACGCCCATAAAATCCTTACCGGAGCCAATGGGCCAGTTCATGGCATAGGTTTCGATGCCCAGCTCACGTTCCACTTCGTCCAGCAGGTCGAAGGGATCCTTGGTTTCACGGTCCATCTTGTTGACAAAGGTAAAGATGGGGATATGACGCATGGCGCAAACCTTAAACAGCTTCCGGGTCTGGGGCTCGACACCCTTGGCGCCGTCAATGACCATGACGGCAGCATCGGCAGCCATCAAAGTGCGGTAGGTATCCTCGGAGAAGTCCTGGTGACCGGGGGTATCCAGAATGTTGATGCAGCAGCCGCCATACTGGAACTGCATGACGGAAGAGGTAACGGAAATACCTCTCTGCTTTTCGATCTCCATCCAGTCGGAAGTGGCAGCGCGGGAATTCTTCTTACCCTTGACCACGCCTGCCTGGGCGATGGCGCCACCGTAGAGCAGGAACTTTTCGGTCAAAGTAGTTTTACCGGCGTCGGGGTGGGAAATAATGGCAAAAGTCCGGCGGCGGCTGATTTCTTGTACTAAATTAGACATTTCAATCCTCCATAATTTTTCTATTGAAGCCCATCGTGGAGGATCATGGCGAAGCTAAATACAGCATACAAGCCTCCAAAACAGCATTTGTGCATAATAAATCAATTTAGTTTATCATATTTTTCCCAAGTTTACAAGAGGAAAATGCCTTATTTACGAGAAAAGCACCCACAAAAGTGGGTGCTTTTCTGTTTTGACATAGGCTGCTGCAACAAACCTCATTTGCGCATCGCCCCCTGCAGGCAACATCATACTGCGCGCCTTTTGTGTCAGGATGCCCAACAGAGGCAGGGTTCATTGGTGAAACTTCACCAGTAAAATACATCCAACCAACGGAAAAACAGCTGCAACAGGGTTACAAGTCCCCGCTTTTTCCTATGTTGACGAAAATTCATAAGGCATTTTACAGAAAAACACAGAGAAAAAATACAAATATTTGCTCAATAGTACAAACTTTTTTCCGACGGTTCTCTTTTTCTTGACAAAAGAAGGAATAAAGAATATTCTTTATAGTGAGTGACTATGGTGATGCACTATATCTCTGCCGCAATTTAACTGCCGCAGGGGCTGCATTTTGCAGCATCACCGATAAAATAAAAGGAGATCTCTTTATGCGCGAAAGTGGCATTTTGATGCATATTACCTCCCTGCCCGGCAAGTACGGTGTGGGCGCTATGGGTAAGGAAGCATTTGAGTTTGTTGACTTTCTGGAGTCCGCCGGTCAGAAGTGCTGGCAGATTCTGCCTTTGACCCCTACCGGATATGGCGACTCTCCCTACC
>JAGCMI010000056.1 GCA_017646545.1 Oscillospiraceae bacterium
GTTATCGAGAATGATGATCATATCTGCATCCTGAACAGAGGCGATACGCTGGGCAATGATCAGCTTGGTGGTGCCGGGGATCTCTTCCCGGAAGGCCTTGCGGATGGAAGCGTCGGTGCCGGTATCCACAGCGGAGGTGGAGTCATCCAGGATCAGGATCTTAGGCTTCTTCAGCAGGGCCCGGGCAATGCAAAGACGCTGCTTCTGACCGCCGGAAACATTGGTGCCGCCCTGCTCGATCTTATGGTCGTAGCCGTCGGGGAAGGAGGTAATGAAGTCATGGGCGCAGGCCAGACGGCAGGCGTGGATCATTTCCTCATCGGTGGCGTTTTCATTACCCCAACGCAGGTTATCCTTGATGGTGCCGGAGAAGAGCACATTCTTCTGCAGTACCATGGCCACGCTGTCGCGCAGCACGGTCAGATCATATTCACGGACATCCACACCGCCTACCTTCAAGGTGCCCTCGGACACATCGTAAAGACGGGGGATCAGCTGCACCAGGGTGGATTTACTGGAACCGGTACCGCCCAGAATACCCACAGTAGCGCCGGAGGGGATGTGCACAGAAACCTCTTTCAGGGCGCGGTGCTTGGCTTCCTTGCTGTAGCGGAAGGAAACATTTTCAAAATCGATGGAACCGTCGGTCACTTCGGTGACAGGGTTCTCGGGGGAAACAATGTCAGCATCCTCAGCCAGCAGCTCGCTGCAGCGGCGCAGGGGGGTGCGGCTCATGGTCATCATGACAAATACCATGGAGAGCATCATCAGACCGGAGAGGATCTGGGTGGTGTAGGTGAACATGGACGACAGCTGGCCGGTGGTCAGACCCAAATCGGGGTTATTGCCGGAGGCCACCACCATCTGGGCGCCAAACCAGGAGATGGTCAGCATGCAGATATAGACGCAGGACATCATAATGGGGCTGTTGAGGGCCAGAATTTTCTCAGCTTTGGAGAAATTCTTGGCCAGATCACCGGAAATGCCGGTGAACTTGTCATTTTCCTTTTCGTCACGGACGAAGGATTTGACCACGCGGATGCCGTGAATGTTTTCCTGCACCACATTGTTGAGCTTATCCAGCATCTTAAAGCCCCGGTCGAAGATCTTAAAGACCACGGGGGTCAGCAGAATCAGCGCCAGCGCCAGAATGGGCATGACAAACAGATAGATCTTTGCCAGTTCAGGGCTCAATCCCCAAGCGGAGATCAGGGCCATGATCAGCATCATGGGGCAGCGGATGGCCATACGGATCATCATCTGGAAGGTCATCTGCAGATTCGCCACATCGGAGGTCAGTCTGGTGACGATGGAGGAAGAGGAGAATTTATCAATATTGCTGAAGCTGAATTTCTGCACCCGGTAGAACATATCATGGCGCAGATTTTTGGCAAAGCCGGTGCCGGCGCGGGAGGCAAAGATGGCTGACAGCACACCGAAGGCCAAACTCATCAGCGCGCAGATCACCAGCTGAATGGAACGGGTGACCACAACATTCATATCCTGCATGACCACACCATAGTCGTAAAGACCGGCCATGACTCTGGGGATCAGTACCTCCATAAACACTTCTCCCACCATGCACAGGGGGCTCAATAGGGCGGCCCACCAGTATTCCCGGATGCTCCGGGCAAGTCTAAGTATCATTTTTCGGGTTCCTCCTTGTGTTTGCGCTTGCAGGGATCAGCGCCCATATTGGCGATGGCTCTGCGCAGCAAATCTGTAAATTGCACTTTTTCTTCTTCGGTGAAATTTTGCACCATTTTCTCTTCCATGGAACGAACCACCTGATGGATCATTTCGTCCAGTTCCATGCCTTTTTCCAGAACGAAAATCCGCTTGCAGCGACGATCCTGCGCATCCGGCCGCATCTGAATAAAACCCTTCTGCTCCAAACGGGAAAGAATACCGGAAACCGTGGGATGGGTCAGCTGGAAGGCTTCCTCAATATCCCGGGGGCAGGGAGGCTCTTTTCGATGGGTGATGTAGCACATGATGTGGCTCTGGGCGGCAGTCAAGTCCATTTCCGCCAAAGCGGCAGTCATGGTTTGATCGGTGCAGGCGTGGAGGATGCGGGCCAAATGGCCGTTGTGTGTACGCATAATCTCACCTCAAAATAAAAATGTAGCTTGCTACGCGATATTTTAGCACAGCCCATCCCAAAAAGCAAGGGCGTAAAAGAGAAATTATTGCCCAAAATATACGGAAAAAGCGGGACGCACCATGGTGCATCCCGCTGTGTTTTTTAGAGTTCAACTTGGGTTTGATCTTCATTTTCCTTGGGCAGCAGATCATCGTAGAAAAGTCCGTAGCTGGCAATGATCCGGGGCTTTTGCCATGCGTACAGACCGATCTGGAGGGCAAGACCCAGCGCATAGAAGAGGAAGGAGGCCAGCATTTCATTCATGCCCAGATCCACACCCAACATAGGAAGGATCAGATCCCCGTAGCACACCACGGCAATCAGCATTTCCAGGGCATAGAACCACCAGAATCGCAGATCCAGCTTCAGCAGTCGCAGGCAGTTTTTCTTGGTCAGGCGAATGCTGCCAAAGGTGGCAAAC
>JAGCMI010000057.1 GCA_017646545.1 Oscillospiraceae bacterium
CAATGAGGTGCTAAAATGGAGAAACGCGAAAAGAAAGTACTGGTTATGGGCGTGATTGGTGCAGATGTTCATGCAGTGGGCAACAAAATCCTGTATCATGCCTTTACAGAAGCCGGATTTGAGGTGGTCAATCTGGGCGTTATGGTCGCTCAGGAAGAATACATCGCCGCTGCCATTGAGTCCGGTGCAGATGCCATCGTGGTGTCTTCCTTGTACGGTCAGGGCGAGTTGGATTGCCGCGGTATGCGGGAAAAATGTGATGAAGCCGGTCTGAAGGGTATTCCTCTGGTAGTTGGCGGCAATATCGTCATCGGCAAGCAGAAGTTTGAATATGTGGAGCACCGCTTTAAGGATATGGGCTTTGACCGGGCATTCCCTCCCGGCACTGCTCCCGAAACCACCATTGAAGCGCTGCGTGAGCTTTTGCAAATGGAAGGTGCGACGGTGTGAAACCTGTCTTATTGATCGACTTTGGCAGTACATATACAAAACTGACCGCCGTAGATGTGGAAAGAGAGTGCCTGTTAGGGACTGCCGCATCCTATACCACGGTTCAGACAGATATCAATGACGGCCTGCAAAAGGCACTTGCCTTGTTGGAGAAGAAAACCGGCAAACTGGATTTCGATGCCTGTTATGCCTGCTCTTCCGCTGCAGGTGGATTGCGGATGGTCACATCCGGTCTTGTGCCGGAATTGACGGGCGAAGCTGCCCGACTTGCCAGTTTGGGTGCCGGCGCAAAAGTAGAAAAGGTCTATAATTTTCAGCTGACGGAAGATGACCTGGAAGAAATCAACCAGTCAAAACCGGATATTTTCCTGCTGGTGGGCGGCACAGATGGCGGAAACACCGAATGTATTTTGCACAATGCGAAAGCTCTGGCATCCCTGAAGCCGGAATTTCCCATTGTTGTGGCAGGCAATCGCACCGCCGCACGGGAATGTGAGCGGATTTTGGCAGGTTGTGAAGTGTACATCTGCCCCAATGTGATGCCTAAGTTCGGTGTGCTGAATATTGAACCAACCCAAAAACAGATTCGTGACATCTTCCTCAACCGCATCATCCAGGCTAAGGGTCTGAGTAAGGCAACGGCCCTGCTGTCGGATATTATGATGCCCACGCCCTCTGCGGTGCTGCAGGCTATGAACCTGCTTGCCCAAGGCTGTGAGGGCGAAACCGGCATCGGAGAACTGGTTGCTGTGGATGTGGGCGGTGCAACTACCGACATCTACTCCATCGCTGACGGTATGCCCGATCAGATGAATACAGTTTATAAAGGTTTGCCCGAACCCTACGCCAAGCGGACGGTAGAGGGCGATATCGGTATGCGATACAGCATCAAAGGCATCGTAGAGACCGCTGGTTTGAGCCGCATGGCAAAGCTGTCCGGCCTGGGTGAGAATCGGGTTATAGAACTTGTGGAATATCTGCGGGCCCATACGGATATCGTGCCCAATGGCAACGCAGAGTTGGAATCTTTGGATTATGCCCTTGCTTCCATGGCCATTGAGGAAGCCGTCAAGCGACACGCAGGTACTATGGAAGAAACCTATACCTTGATGGGCAAGACCTTCCTGCAAGAGGGTAAAAACCTTACCAATGTGAAAAATATTGTGGTCACTGGCGGTAGTCTGATCCACACCAAGCGAACGGAAGAAATTGCTTCCCACGCCTTGTATAGCCCTATGCAACCCATGTCTCTTCGCCCTATGAAGGCGGATGTGTGGGTGGACAGAACATATATATTAGCTGCAATGGGCCTTCTGTCCGGGTATTATCCCAACGTTGCCCTGCGGATTATGAAAAAGGAGTTAGAGCACCATGGATATTCAGAATAAGCGAATTGGCGAAGGTGAATTTATGGCTATGCGTCAGGAGGTCCTGACCCAGTGGCCCACCGGCAAAGATGTGAATCTGGAAGAGGCAGTTGCCTACCATAAGGCTATGCCCGCCAGCCGTAATTTCTCTCAGAAACTGTTGGATGCCAAGCGCGACGGAAGAACCTTGGTTCAGCCCCGCGCAGGTGTTCCCGTAGTGGAGGAACACATCAAGCTGATGCAGTATCTACAGGACCACGGCGAAGCTGACCTGCTGCCCTCCACCATTGACAGCTACACCCGTCAGAACCGCTACGAGGAAGCGGAAAACGGCATCGCTGAGTCCATCCGTCTGGGCCGCGCTATGCTCAATGGCTTCCCCGCGGTCAACCATGGTGTTGCCAAGTGCCGCCAGGTCATTGAGAGCGTCAATGTGCCTATGCAGGTTCGTCACGGCACACCGGATGCCCGTCTTTTGACCGAGATTACATACGCTGGCGGCTTTACCAGTTATGAAGGTGGCGGTATTTCCTACAACCTGCCTTACTGCAAGAATATCCCCATGGAGCGTACCATCCGGGATTGGCAGTATGTGGACAGACTGACCGGTCTGTATGAAGAAATGGGCATTTCCATTAACCGGGAGCCTTACGGTCCGCTTACCGGCACTTTGGTACCTCCCTGCATTTCTCACTCTGCAGCCATCATTGAGGCATTGTTGGCCGCAGAACAGGGTGTTAAGAACATCACTG
>JAGCMI010000058.1 GCA_017646545.1 Oscillospiraceae bacterium
CATCACCGCTCCCGAGAACCCCTTTGAAGAGGCTGTGCAGTTGTCCTATGACAGCGACATCATCTGCGTTGCGGCTGCAGGCAATGATGCAACCGCTGCCTTGACCTGGCCTGCAGCGGACGAACATGTCATCGGCGTGGGCGCGCTGGACGGCTGGCAGATGGCGGTCTATTCCAACTACGGTGACAATGTGGATATCATGGCCCCCGGTAGCACCTATACCACGGTGATGGGTGGCGGCTATGGCATCAAAAACGGCACATCGCTGGCTGCGCCTCTGGTTGCCGGTGCTGTAGCGCTGCACATGAACCACAACATATGGACCACCTTTGACGAGGTGGCGGAAATCCTCTATGCTTCCTGCTATGATTTGGATGTGCCCGGTCGGGACTGGTACTACGGTTTCGGCGCGCTGGACATCAGCGCCTTTGTGCAGGAAGAGCGGGGAACGATTACTTACGATATGCTCACCGACGAGGTGGATGATTTGGACGGTGTCTTCATCCGCAATCACACCCTGCAGCAGCTTCCTGAGCCGGAACGGCTGTATGCCATCTTCGACGGCTGGTATTACGATGCCACCTGCACGCAGGAAGTGGATTATTATCACGATGTCTTTACTGGGGATTTGACGCTGTATGCCAAGTGGGTCAATGAGGACGATGGCGTGCCCTATACCTACACCGTTCTTGACAATGGCACCGTTCAGATCACCGGCTACACCGGCCACCGACGCTACATCACCATTCCTCGCCTGATCGACGGCATGGAGGTTTCTGCCATCGGCCCCAATGCATTTGCCGGGCAGACCCGCCTGCGGGAAGTGAACCTGCCTGACGGATTGACCGAGATCGGTGAAAATGCCTTCTCCGGTTGCTCCAATTTGCTGCGTATTCAAATTCCGGAAAGTGTGACGGTGATTGGTGCCTGTGCCTTCCAGAACAATGTGCGTCTGACGCAGATCGTCTTTGAGGGCAGCAGCAAGCTGACCACCATCGGACAGTTTGCCTTCTCCGGCTGCGGCAGCGTGTCCACCATCGAACTGCCTGCCGCATTGACCTATGTGGACGGTTCTGCCTTTACAAGCGCAACTGCGCTGCATACCATTCAGGTACGGCAGGGCAATACCGCCTTCTGTTCTGAGGACGGTGTGCTGTTCAGCGCCTCCAAGGACACTCTGGTGGCATTCCCGGCGGCAAAAAGCGGCAACTATGCCATTCCGGGCGGTACTGTTCGACTGGGTGACTATGCCTTTGCCTCGTCCCGTTTGTCCTCCGTGACACTGGAGGGAATCATGTCCCTTGGCGAGGCGGTGTTCTGTAATAATTTGCGTCTGACCGAGGTGGATCTGGGCAGTACCCTGACAGAGATTTCCCCGAGCGCTTTTTTCGGCTGCGCTGCTTTGGAGCGGATTACCATTGCCAAGCAAATCGTCACCTTGGGTCCCGGCGCATTTTCTTTCTGCGGTTTGCAGCAGGTCATGTTCGAGGAAAACAGCAGCCTGCAGACCATTGGAAACAGCGCCTTCTATCAGTGCGCCATTTCTGAAATGGATATTCCCGCCTCTGTGATCAGCATCGGCGTAAGCGCCTTCTCTGGTGACCGGCTGGGCAATCCTTTGGTGCGGGTGGGCTTCGCGGCGGACAGCAAGCTGCAAAGCATTGGCAAGGAAGCCTTTAAAGGTTGCTGGCTGCTGAAGAACATCGCCTTGCCTGCCGGTCTTTCTCAGATGGACGACCATGCCTTTATGAACACCGGCCTTGAAACGGTGGAAATTCCCGGTGGTTTGCAGACGCTGGGCCGGGGTGTGTTTGCCAACTGCGGCGCGCTGCGCAGCATCACGGTGGCCGATGGAAACCGTGCGTTTGACGCCATCGACGGCGTGCTCTACAGCGGAGATCACACCACCCTGATCACTTATCCGGCCGGCAGGGAAGCCACGGAATATGTGCTGAAGGACACCACCCGTGTGGTGGGGTATTGGGCCTTCTCCGGTGCGGCAAAACTGCAAAATGTCTTCCTGCCCGAGGGTCTGACGCAGATCAGCGAATATGCCTTCGCGGATTGTTCCGCCCTGGGGTCCATCTACATTCCGGACAATGTGCTGCAGATCGGCCGTTTTGCCTTTGCCGGCGCAACCGCGCTTTCCAATGTAATGTTTACAGAAAATGCCCAATTGCCCCGCATCGGCTACGGCGCCTTTGCCTATTCCGGTTTGGGTTCCTTCACCGTGCCTGCCAGCGTGTCCACCATTGCCCAGGGCGCGTTTGAAGGCTGTGAGAACCTGATTGACGTGACCTTTGCGGCAAACAGCAGTCTGGAAAGCATTTCTGCCTATATGTTTGACGGCTGTACCATGCTGCAGTACATCACCTTCCTGCCCGGCAGCGCCCTGAAGAGCATTCAGGCGCATGGTCTGGAGGGATTGCCCAATCTGTACAGCATTGACTTTGGCGATGCACAGCTGACCAATGTTGATAACTTCGCATTCCGTTTCTGCACCCAGCTGAGCGAACTGAATCTGCCGGAAACGGTGACGAATATCGGCCGCTATGCCTTCTATCAGTGCAAAAATCTGTCGGAACTGACGCTGCCCGTGGGCCTGGAGCATATCGGCAGCTACGCCTTCCTGGGCACCAATGACCTGAATTTGTATATGCAGGCAGAGCAGATGCCCGCCTCCCTGGATGAAAACTGGGACCAGAGCC
Organism: Oscillospiraceae bacterium; assembly: GCA_017646545.1. Classification (GTDB taxonomy): domain Bacteria; phylum Bacillota; class Clostridia; order Oscillospirales; family Oscillospiraceae; genus Faecousia. The sequence continues at coordinate 2,709 of JAGCMI010000058.1, forward strand.
TTCGTGGTTATTACAGCGGCGTATCCAGCATCCAGCAAAGCGGCGATTATGAATTTGCCCGTATGTCCTCCGGTGATATTGCCATTTTGAAATATTTGGGCAGTGAAGCCAAGGTGGATTTGACCAAGGCAGACCTGGGCGGCGATATCACCATCATTGGCGGCAGCGCCTTTGAAGGAACTCAAGTCACTGCCGTTGTTCTGCCCCATACGCTGACCACCATTCAGGCGGAGGCATTCCGTGCTTCCGCGCTGGAAAGTGTGACCATTCCTGCAACAGTCACCTTCATCGGCAGAGAGGCCTTCGCCCATACCCCGGTGACACAGGTGACCTTTGCCACCGGCTCCCAGCTGAAGGTGATGGAGCAGTATGCCTTCGAGGGAACGAAGAACCTCACCGCAGTGACCCTGCCTGCGGCCCTGACCACCATGGGTACGGGCGCATTCCAGGAAAGTGGCCTGACCGAGGTGGCATTTGCCGATGGCATTGTGCTGACGGAAATTCCCCGCAATGCCTTCACCGGCACCAAACTCACCGCCATCACCCTGCCCGACAGCGTGACTTTGGTGGATGAGCATGCCTTCAGCAACATCCCCACCTTGACCAAGGTTCAGTTTGGCCTGGGGGAGAATATCCGTCTGATGAGCAATGCCTTCTATCACACGGGATTGGAAACCCTGCGCATTCCCGCCAATGTGACCTATATCGGAGAATACTGCTTCGTGGGTCTGGAAAAACTGACCGCGTTTGAAGTGGATGCGGGCAACCCCAATTACACCGCTGTAGACGGCCTGCTGATGAGCAAGGACCAGCGCAAGCTGATTGCTGTTCCTGCCGGTCGTACCGGCAGCCTGACCGTTCCCCAAACGGTGGAAGTCATTGGCTTTGGCGCCTTTGAGCAGAGCAAGCTGACGCAGGTGCAGTTCCCGGAGGATGCAAATATCCTCACCATTGGCTACCGCGCTTTCTTCGGCTCTGCCATCCGGGAAATCACCGTTCCTGCCAGCGTGGTGTCCATCGATTACTATGCCTTTGCCTATTGCGAGGCGCTGGAATCCGTCACCTTTGCCGGTGGCGATCAGCTCAAGGGCATTTACGAGGGTGCGTTCCTGGGCTGCATCAATTTGGAGCATATTGAGTTGCCGGACAGCATTGTGGAAATCTCCGATTTTGCCTTCTACGGCTGTAGCAAGCTGGATCGCGTTCCCGTCAGCAGCACCGCTGTTGTACTGGGCATTTACGATTATGCCTTTGCCTACACCGGCATTAACGGCGATTTTACCACGCCCGACACGCTGATAGATATTGGTGATTATGCCTTCCTCGGCACCCACATCACCACGCTGACCATCCCTGAACGCAATCAGCAGGAACTGGTCATCGGCATCGGCGCCTTTGAGGACTGCGACCACCTGACTGCGGTCACGCTACCTTTCGTGGGCGCAAGCTTTGAGGATACGGAGTATACCTGGTTCGGCTATATCTTTGGCGCCGGCAGCTATGAGGCCAACAACCTGTTCCTGCCGGAAGATTTGAAAACCGTGACCGTCACCGAGGGCATCACCGCTTTGTACGAGGGTGCTTTCTATGATGTGGACGCGCCTGACTCCCTCAATCTGCCGCTTTCGCTGACCCAGATCCATAATCGATGTTTCAACGATGCCGGGGTATTGTTTGAACTCAAGAGCCCGGTGGAACTGATTGAATGGCAGGATGGCTGTCTCATATATACCTCCTGGTTTGATTATAGCAATATTTGCGGCGTTGTGACGCTGGCGGAAGGCGTGGAGAAAATTGCGGGTTTCACTTTCGACAACTGCAGACTCCTAAGGTCCGTGGTTATTCCGGAAACCGTGACGACCATTGAACGGGCTGCCTTCCAGTCTACGGGCATCATCAACATTACCTTGCCTGCTGGCATCACCATCATCGAGGACGGTGCCTTCTCCGGATCGGATAACTTGAAAAAGATCATCAATCACAGCGCGCTGGACATCCGTCCCGGTGAGGAGGGTAACGGCAGCATTGCGCTCTATGCCACTACGGTGATCGACCGCAACGGCAACGTGATCAGACGAGATGACGGAGAGGAAACGCTGGAAACCGAGGACGGTTTCCTGTATGAGATCCGTGATGGTGAGTATGTACTGGTGGGCTATATGGGCACAGAGTCCACCGTGACTTTGCCGACCCAGATCAATGGCGAAAAATACACCATCGCAGCATTCAAAGGTGCGCCCACGGTCATCGTTCCCGGTGAACTGGGATACATCAATCGGGACGCGTTCAGCGACGGTAGCAATGTGAAGCACGTGATCGTTTCGGAAGGCATCACCTACATCGAAGCCGGTGCCTTCTGGTATGCATCCAATCTGGAAAGTGTCACGCTGCCCAAGAGCCTGACCACCATTGAATCTTTCGCCTTCTACGGCTGCTGGAAGCTGGAAAAGCTTAATTTGCCCAAGTCGGTTTCCTATATCGCTCCGGATGCCTTTGTGGGTTGCGGTGCGCTGGATATGACGGTGGAAAAGGGCAATGCTTGCTATTTTGAGGAAGGGGGCGTCCTCTACAACAGCGACAAGAGCGAGATCATCTATGTTTCTCCCACGCTCACCAGCATCACCATTCCCAACACGGTGGTTTCCTTCAATCTGATGAACATGTATTCGCTGGAAACCATCATCTTCGAGGAAAACAGCGCCTTGACCTATCTGCCGAACAATGCGTTTTTGAATTGTACCGCACTGAAAACACTGGTGCTGCCGGACAGCATCGAGGTGCTTGGCGCCTCGCTATTGCAGGATTGCGGCAATTTGAAGCAGATCAATATTCCTGCCTCTTTGAAGACCTTGGAAGGCAATCCCTTCTACCGCAGCTCCATTACGGATGTGATTGTGCCCGATGGTTTCGATGCCTTTGCGATCGTGGACGGCGTGATTTATGACCGGGAAATGACCACGGTACTCGCGGCTTTGGCCGGTGTGACGGATATAATCATTCCTGCAACGGTCACCACCATTGGTCAGGGGGCGTTCAGCGAGCATATGAGTTTGATCCAGGTGGACTTTGAGCCGGGCAGCCAGCTGACGGAAATTCCTTCCCATGCGTTTTCGTGCCCCAATCTGCAAACCATCACCTTGCCGGAAAATCTGCGGCGCATTGATCAATGGGCCTTTAACAATATTCAAACCATTTACAACCGCAGCGATCTGGAGCTGACCTTTGGCAGCGAGGAGCACGGCGGTGTGGCCCAAAATGCGGTGCGCATTGTGGAAAAGGATGGGACGGAACGCTATAATCTGCCGGGAAATGCCATGGTCACCGATGACGGCTTCGTCTTTGTGTATGAGGAAGGCCAGTTGCGTCTGATCCGCTACATCGGCACGGAGGATACGGTCACCTTGCCTCTGACCTATAACGGCGAGCCTTATGTGCTTTGGCAAATGCAGGGTGTGCGGAATGTGATTATTCCCGAGGGCTTCACCGAGGTGCACAACTTGGGATTCCTACGGTGCAGCACTTTGGAAAGTGTGGTGATTCCGGATACAGTGACCATAATTTCCGGTGGTGCGTTCCAAGAGTGCCGTGCGCTGAAGTCGGTGGTGCTTTCCGATTCGGTGGAGTTTATCAGCGGCAGTGCCTTCTCTTACTGCACCAGTCTTGCCTCCATCACCATTCCGGATCAAGTGATTATGGGCGAATATGCATTTGAAAATACCGCATACATCAACGATCCTGCCAACTGGGAAAACGGCGCCTGCTACCTCAATAAGACCCTGCTGGCCATTGATCCCACACTCACCAGCTTCACCGTCCGCCCGGGCACAACCGGTGCAATGGGGTCTGCATTCTATGATGCCCGCTTGCTGGAGTATCTGGATCTGGGTACGCTGAACAATGCAGACCTGCAGGATTGCATGAACTTAAAGACGCTGGTGCTGAGAGCGCCGCTTGGCGAGGATTATCGTCTGCAATACATGTTCCCGTATATCGACGGTGTGCCGCAAACGCTGCAGAATATCATCCTCTCTGAAGAGGCGATCAATTCTTCCTACGCGTTGGAAGGCATCACCGGCCGCAACATCTTCGTCACGGCTACAGAGGATGATACCCGCTGGGATGACAATTTCCCGGGTTGGAGCGAAGGCAACCGGGTCAGCTATGCAGGAAGTTGGATCTATGTCCGCTTCTATGATCGGCTGGGCGAACTGGTGGACTTTGCGCCCGTGCGCACGGCGCAGGTCATCCGACGCCCCGTGCTGGAGGAGAAAGGCTTTGCGCTACTGGGTTGGGATACGAATGGCGATGGCGCGGCAGATACCGTGCCCGCGACTTCGGCCACGGATATCCACGCCTATGCCGTGGTGGAGCAGCTGCACCAGCACAACCACACCGCTTCTGTGACCGCGCCCACCTGCCTGGCGCAGGGCTATACCACTTACAGCTGCGCCTGCGGAGACAGCTATGTAGATGACTGGGTCAAAGCATTGGGACACAGCTACGGCAGCTGGCAGCAGACCACGGCGCCCACCTGCAACGAGGAAGGTCAGGAGCGTCGGGATTGCAGCGGCTGTGATGCATTTGAAACCGGCATTGTGCAGCCTGCAGGCCACCGCAGCGTCATAGATGCAGCAGTTGCGTCCACTTGTGTCCAGCCCGGTAAGACGGAGGGCGCGCATTGCGATTCCTGCGGTGAGATTTTGATTGCGCAGCAGGAGATTTTGCCCACGGGCATACATACCTACGGCAACTGGCAGCAGACCACGGCACCCACCTGCACGGATGAGGGTGAGGAAATCCGCTACTGCGGCTGTGGCGCTTCTGAGCGCCGCGAAGTGGCTGCTACCGATGTCCACACCTATGGCCAGTGGGAAGTGACGAAAAATGCGACCCCAGAGACTGAGGGCGAGGAAACCCGTGTTTGCACCCATTGCGGAAAGACGGAAACCCGGCCCATCCCCAAGCAGGAAACCCCCGAACCGGATGTATCCTCCCCCGAACCGGATAAATCCTTCCCCCTGTGGATCGTGCTGATTCCCGTGGCGGGCATTGCCGGTGTCGCGGTGTTCCTGGTGCTGAAGAAGCGCAAAAGCGCATAATTCTTTCTGCGCAGACGCATGGTATCAAGCCTTGCAATGTGCTATTTATAACAGATGTGGATAGCGCTACTGGAAAATATGGATGCCGCCCGGTTTTCGGGCGGCATTCATTGTTTTTTCTGCTGTTCGTGTTTCTGTGTTCCGGTTCCGGAGAGCGCGCAACGCCGGGGGGCGGTATGGGGCAATCTTGCAGGAAATGATTGCAGACAAAATTCGCCAGACTATTTACATTTTTTACATATTATGGTATAAGTAAGAAAGCGATTTTATCACAATTAGCTACAACAAGGGAGATAATTATGGAAAATATTCGAATTCAAGATGACCTGTATACCTATGTCAACCAGGCGAAGCTGGATGAACTGGTGATTCCGGACGATATGCCCGTTGCCGGTGGCTTTGCGGCTCTGGCCCAGGATGTTGAAAAGCTGATGATTGGCGAATTCAACGATATGTGCAAGGCAGCAGCCTATCCCAACGAGTATTTGGAAAGAGCTTGCAAGCTGTATATGCTGGCCAAGGATGTCAAGCGCAAGAAGAAGCATGGCATCAAGCCTGCGCTGAAGAATCTGGCTGTTCTCAAGAAGCTGGGCACCCTGCGCAGCTTTAATCTGCGTACCAAGGAACTGATGCTCCAGGGTATCGCAATGCCCATGAGCATTATGGTGGAGCCCAACATGAAGGACACCACCCACCACTGCGTGATGATCCAGGGCCCCAGCGTGATCCTGCCCGACGCTTCTTACTATAAGAACGAGCAGCAGCGTGATCAGCTGCTGGGTCTGTGGAGCAACTTTGCAAAGCAGGTGCTCGTCATCGCCGGTCACAGCGAGGAGGAGTGCGACGCTCTGCTGAAGGACACTCTGGCTTTTGACGCTCTGGTTGCGAAGTTCGTCAAGAGCAGCGAAGAGTGGTCTGAGTATGTCAAGATGTACAACCCCATGAAGACCGGCAGAGTGGCAGGCATGGTCAAGCCCATGAACCTGAAGAAGCTGCTGACCGATCTGTTCGGCTTTGTGCCCGAGGAGATCATCGTGGCAGAGCCCCGTTTCTTCAAGAACTTCAAGGAAGTGTTCAATGCGGATACCTTCGAGATGTATAAGAACTGGGCTTATGTGGTCACTCTGATGGGCAGCTGCAGCCTGCTGAGCGAGCAGCTGCGTGACCTGGGCGGCGCTTTCCGCAGAGCCCTCTCCGGTATCGCTGCCAATTCTTCCGCTGAGAAGTTTGCTTACCAGCTCGCTTCCGGTATGTACAGCGAGCCTGTGGGTCTGTACTACGGTGAAAAGTACTTCGGCGAGGAAGCCAAGAAGGACATCACCGAGATCGTCCAGCAGATCGTCGCCACCTACCAGAAGCGTATTATGAGCAATGACATTCTGGAGCAGGCCACCAAGGAAAAGGCTGTCCTAAAGCTTTCCAAGATGGGTCTGAAGCTGGCTTATCCCGACCGTGTGGAAGAGATCTACAATAAGCTGGTGTTCGATGAGTCTAAGTCCCTCTTTGACATCGTTCGCTCCCTGAGCAGAGTCCGCATGGAGGAGAACCTGGCCAAGCTGGGTAAGGAAGTGGACCGCACCCACTGGGCAATGCCCGGACACATGGTCAATGCCTGCTACGATCCCTTCGTCAATGACATTACCTTCCCCGCAGCCATTCTGCAGCCTCCTTTCTACTCCATCAACCAGACCAGAAGTGAGAACCTGGGCGGTATCGGCGCTGTCATCGGCCACGAGATCTCCCATGCCTTCGACTCCAACGGCGCCAAGTGCGACGAGCTGGGCAACCTGAACAACTGGTGGACCAAGGCCGACGAGCGGAAGTTCAACAAGAAGGTCAATGCCATGATCAAGCAGTTCGACGGCATCGAGCTGCCCTGGGGCGTTTGCAACGGCAAGTTCACCGTCAGCGAGAACATCGCCGACAACGGTGGTATGGCTGTTACCCTGGACATCATGTCCAATTCCGAGAACGTCTCCTTCGAGGAGTACTTCGCCAACTGGGCTCGTGTCTGGTGCCAGAAGGCAAAGCCTGAATATCAGGCACTGCTGCTGCAGGTGGACGTCCACGGTCCCAGCTACCTGCGTGCCAATATGCCCCCCAGAAACTTCCCCGAATGGTATGCTGCCTTCAATGTCAAGAAGACCGATGGCATGTATCTTGCTCCCTCCAAGCGCGTGATTATTTGGTAATCAATAAGGCCACCATCCAATGCAACGGATGGTGGCCTTGATTTTTGTTAAAGAATACCACCAGCTGTGCTGGTGGTTCCAAAAAGCTTTAGCTATGCCCAGAATAAATTATCCGAGCATAGCGAGGAACAACTATTAATATCGAAAAACAGGAAAAGTATCGAGTTAAGGAAATCGAGAAAAGAGAAACCCTACCGCTATTTCAATAGCAGTAGGGCACCTCGTGCAAGCGAAAGAAAATTCGATGAGCCTATAGGCTCGGCTGGTAAAAGGCCCTAAGGGGGCCTGTACATACCACCGGCACGGCCGGTGGTTATGATTGGCAGAAGAGATATAAGGCTCTAATAGTCAAATAAAGTGCGGATGAGCGCTGCTTGCGAGGGCTAGACCGAGCGAAACAATAATTTGGGGTGCTGTGGTAAATGAAAACGAGCCTCATCGCCCATTACATAGAAAAGCCACGACTTATGTCGTGGCTTTTTCTTATATCAGCTTTTTTCCATCCAGCACAGCTTCAATCAGCTTATCCCCATCATACTTCAGCTTCAGCAGGAAAAAGGGGGCATCCTGCCACAAAAGGTCCAGGAAGATCTTGTCGCCCTCCCATTTGGGCAGACCATCGATAAATTCCCGACTGACCCATTTCAGTTCACCTTCGGGGCAATCTGTGATGTCACCCTCAAAACCGTCTGCGGTGAACAGATACATATATTCGCCCTCCCATTGGCCGGTGGTCAAAAAGGTGACCACGCCCCGGCACTTCCAGGAGGTCAGCTTCAGACCGGTTTCTTCCATGGCTTCCCGCAGCAGGCATTCATCCGGGGTTTCATCCCGTTCGAATTTTCCGCCAATACCGACCCACTTGTCCTTGTTTAGATCATTTTCTTTTTTGATCCGGTGCAGCATCAGCACTTCATCGCCCCGGGTCACATAGCATAATGTGGTGTTGAGCATAAACGATCCTTTCTCCACCAGAAGATACTCCGGTGACTGCATTTTTTGATATTATACCACGGAATATGCTGTCAGACAACCGGATAGGGGAGTATATCAAAAAAATATCCGCTACCTTCAGGCAGCGGATATTTTTTATACTTCTTTGTACATAGCGCAGGCATCATCCTTGCGGACGGTTTCTGCCACCATCAAAACCTCCACAGCCACGGTTCTGGGACCCATGGTGATTTCGATCTTGTCACCCACCTTGACCTCATAGCTGGCCTTTACCACGCGGCCGTTGACACTAATGCGACCATTGTCGCAGGCTTCATTGGCGATGGTGCGCCGCTTGATCAAGCGGGAAACCTTCAGATACTTGTCAAGACGCATGTATCTTACTTAGCCACAGCGTCCTTCAGAGTCTTGCTGGCCTTGAAGGCGACGGAAGTGGAAGCGGGGATCTCGATGGTCTCGTTGGTCTTGGGGTTGCGGCCGGTACGAGCCTGACGGGTCTTGGTCTCGAAGATACCGAAGCCAGCCAGCTGGACGCGGTTACCAGCGGTCAGCTCAGTAGTAATAGCCTCCAGAGCAGCATTAACAGCGCGCTCAGCATCCTTCTTGCTCATGCCGGTCTTTTCAGCGGTCATGGCGATCAGTTCAGTCTTAGTCATAGTGTTTCCTCTCTCTTTCATAATTTCAGAATTTTTGCTAATTTCTCACCTTTGGGCAGCAGTAAGCAGTCCGCATGTGTAATTGCTTTGAGTTTGATGGCGGCAACGCCATAGACAGCGACACCCACCATGACGGGAATGCCGCACAGCAGCACCCGGCTGCCGTTTTCTCCCAGTACCATGTTCAGCCCATACCATGCGCCCCAAGTGCACACACCCATAATCGCAGCAGCCAGCGCAGAGCGCAGCAGGTTTGTCATAATGGCCGGTGTATTGGCAATACATTTACGCATGGTGATTAAGTTCAAGGCGGTAATGCTGGTGTAGCATAGGAAGGAACCAATGGGCGTTCCCAGTATGCCAATATGGGGATTGGAAGTCAAAATGAATACGGCAACCAATTTTAGCAAGCCACCGATAAACATATTGACCACCGGCAGATTGGCGTGTCCATGTGCCTGCATAATCGCATTGGTAAGCAGAACAATGGAGTTAAAAATAATGCAAAGACCCAAAATCTTCATCAAAGTGGAAGCGAAGGCCAGTGCTTGCCCACTGTAACCGCCCAACAGCGCCATCACCGGGCCGGAAAGCACCATCAGTCCTACTGCGCAGGGCATACAGATCAGTCCCGTGATACGGGCTGCGGATTCTGCGGTTGCCCGGGCACCGCGGCTGTTTTGCAGGGTCAAATGAGAAGTGATGGCGGGAATTATGCTGATGGTAATGGGCGCAACAAACGCAACAGGTAGATTATACACAGTTTGTGCCATGTTGTAAATACCTTTTAGGTTTGCTGCAATTTTTGTGTTGAGATCTTCCAGAGAAATGCCGGGATAATTCTTCAAGACCTGCGCTCTTAGGGTGTCGATGATGCTTCCTTCATAGCGTCCGCTTTGCAGTAGATCCACAATGTTGTCCATATAAATGCCGGTTTCCAAAACCGTCAGCAATTGAAGTCCCGCAGCGCCGATGGTGATGGGAATGGCAATGGACAAAAGCTGCTTGGCAGCGGTTGGGGAGGAGGTGGCAGGATCGCTGCTTTCCGGCAATTGACGGTAGCCCTTGCGGAAGCATCCCATCAGATAAAAGACGGATGCCACACAGCTGATGGTCACACCCATGATGGCAGCGCCTGCTGCCTTGGGGATATGACCGGTCTGCTGAATCACCAAAAGCGCCAAACCAATGCCGACAACCAATTTGATGATTGCTTCCAGCACCTGGGATACGGAAGTAGGGATCATATTTCCTTGTCCCTGGAAGAAGCCGCGATAAGTGCTCATCATACAGATCAGCAACACGCAAGGGCCAAGGCAGGCGATGGCATAGAAAGCATCCGGCTGTCCCTGCAGCTGCGACAGCCATTTGCAGCAAAGGGTCATGAACAATGTGCCGGCGATACCCAGCGCCAGAAACAGATTACGTGCGGTGGTGTATACCTTGCGTACCTGATTGCTGTGACCTAAAGAGCTGGCTTGGGAAATCATGCGGCTCATGGCCACGGGCAGACCTGCGGTGGAGATGAGCAGCAGTAGGCTGTAGATTTCATAGGCGGTGTTGAAATAGCTGAAGCCTTCATCGCCAATGATCATTTTCAGAGGGATCTTATAAAGTGCGCCAATGATTTTTACAATGGCAGTGGCAGCCGCCAAAAGGGCTGTGCCATGGAGGAAGGATTGCTTCTTAGGGGAATCAGACATGGAAAGCTCCTTCCCACTTAGGTCTTGCTGTCGTCAAACAGCTTGGGGATTGCGTATTGGGTCAATTCCTGTACCACTTCGGACAGATCAATGGTGGGG
>JAGCMI010000059.1 GCA_017646545.1 Oscillospiraceae bacterium
GGTGGCGATCTCAGCGCGGATCTCGTGAGCCCGAGCCTGGATGGCCATGGGATCGCCTACACCGTCAACGATGGTGGTGTTGTCCTTGGTGACAACGATCTGACGGGCGCGACCCAGATCGGTCAGCTGTGCCTCGGTCAGTTCCATGTTCAGGGTGCTGGAGATCACGGTGCCATTAGTCAGCACAGCGATGTCCTGCAGCATTTCCTTGCGGCGGTCGCCAAAGCCGGGGGCCTTGACGCAGACCACATTGAAGTTACCGCGCAGGCGGTTGACCAGCAGGGTAGCCAGTGCGTCGCCATCCACATCCTCAGCGATGATCATCAGCTTCTTACCGGCCTTGACCACGGGCTCCAGAATGGGCAGGATCTCCTGAATGGAGGAAATCTTTTTATCGGTGATGAGGATGTAGGCATCGTCGATGACGGCCTCCATCTTGTCGGTATCGGTGACCATGTAGGGAGAGATGTAGCCACGGTCGAACTGCATGCCTTCCACCACATCCAGACCGGTCTCAGCGGTCTTGCTCTCTTCGATGGTGATGACACCCTCGGTGCCCACCTTCTCCATGGCCTCAGCGATCAGCGCGCCAATGGCGGGATCACCGGAGGAAACAGTACCGACGCGGGCGATGTCATCGGAGCCGGAAACGGGAACGGAGTGAGACTTGATGGCCTCCACAGCAGCCTCCACAGCCTTCTCGATGCCCTTACGCATAACGATGGGGTTTGCACCGGCGGACAGGTTCTTCAGACCCTCACGGGTGATGGCCTGAGCCAGAACGGTAGCGGTGGTGGTGCCGTCACCGGCGATATCATTGGTCTTGGTGGCCACTTCGCGGATCAGCTGGGCGCCCATGTTCTCAAAAGCGTCCTCCAGCTCGATTTCCTTGGCGATGGTCTCTCCGTCATTGGTAATGAGGGGTGCGCCATACTTCTTGGCCAGCACCACATTGCGGCCCTTGGGGCCCAGGGTAACCTTTACGGTATCAGCCAGCTGATCAATACCCAGCTGCAGCTTCTTACGGGCTTCTTCGCCGTAAACAATCATTTTTGCCATGGTTCATTTCCTCCTTATTCGCCAACGACAGCCAGAATGTCTTCCAGCTTCACAAACTTGTAGTCCACCTTGTCCAGGGTGATGTCGGTGCCGGTGAACTTACCGACCACAACCAGATCACCGGACTTCAGCTCGCTGGCATCGGGACCTGCGGCCACAACTTCATAAATGGCGGGCTTTTCCTTATTGGTGGTAGCCAGGATGATGCCGGATGCGGTGGTCTCCTTGGCTTCCTTCTGCTTCAGCAGAACATTGTCTGCCATAATGCGCTTGAATGTCATGTCTTTGCCTCCAAAATATATTTTGTACGCAGGTTTGGGAGATCCCCCCTGCTCTATTTACACTTTTAGCACTCACCGACCCCGAGTGCTAACCTATCATAATACAATCCCCCATAAATTGCAAGAGGAAAATTGTCAAATTCCGTAAATTATTTATGAATTTGGAAATTTTCGTTTGTCGGGCAAACAGAGCGCGCAGCGCGAGCCTTCTGCCCAACAAACTCCTATTTACAATCTTGTACCAATGGGATCGGAATTTTCTTGTGCCAGCAGCAGGTCGCTCAGAATGGAATTGGACACCAGAAAGCCCTCCGGGGTCAGCCGGTAGCCACCGCTGCCGTTATGCTGCGCCAAATGATGCTGGCAAGCCAGTTCCAGAATCTTCTCCAAAGGTTCAAAAGAAAGCAAATACCGCTTCTCATATTCATTCCGGTCGATGCCCGCGGTGGTACGCAGACGGAGCATCAGATACTCCCCTGCCCGCTCTCTGTCCTGGATCTGCTGGCTTTCCCGCAGCACCTGACCGCCGTTGTTCACACCCTTGATATATGCCCGGATGTCCCGCACCATGGAAAAGCGCTTGCCGGCAAAATCAGAACTGGCATCCGGACCGAAGCCCAAGTATTCGCCGCCATTCCAGTATTTCAAATTGTGCTTGGAAGCCATTTCCCGCTTGGCGAAATTGGAAATTTCATACTGGCGGAACTCTTTCTGCTTCAGAATTTCCACCGCCGCCAGATACATATCCGCCTGCAAATCGTCATCGGGCAGATTGCACTCGTGCTGCCGGGCATAGAGGGGCGTTCCCTCCTCCAGCTTCAGACCATAACAACTGATGTGATCCGGCTGCAGCGCCAGCACATTTTCCACCGTCTTTTTCCAGCCCTCTAAATCCTGCCCCGGCAGACCGTACATCAGATCCACGGAAAGATTCTTATAGCCCGCCCTGCGGATCTGCTGCACCGCATTTACCGCTTGGCGATAGCTGTGGGGACGGCCAATTTCCCGTAAGATGGCATCGTTATCGCTCTGGATGCCCAGACTCACCCGGTTAAAGCCCTCCGCCCGCAGCCGCCGCAGCAGCCGGGGATTGACGGAATCGGGATTGGCCTCAAAGGTAATTTCCGCATTGCCATCCACATCGAAGCTTTTGCGGATGGTATTGAGAATGGTGCCCAGACCCTCCGCTCCAAAGAGGCTGGGGGTGCCGCCGCCAAAATAGACGGTATCCACCCGGTAGTTCGGCGCCAAGGGGCCTGCCTCCCGGATATGGGTGCAGATGGCCCGCAGGTATTCATCCATCAGCCGCCCGGTTTTTTCCGAAAGGGAGTAAAAGTCGCAGTACTGGCATTTGCTGCGGCAAAAAGGAATATGCACATAGATGCCCAGAGGGGTCTTATCAGTACGGGAAAACAGTGCCATGGCAGCCTCCGAAAAATCATCATTTGGGGCAATTATACCATAAGTCGCGCCCCAACGCAACGATAGAAAAACGATAAATTCCAATTAAAAACGCAAAAACTCCGGGGCGTTTCTACGCCCCGGAGGATGTGATTTACTTTGCAGCCTTTTCCAGGCGACGAGCCTTACGCTCAAACTTGGTCTTGAAGAAGCGCTCCAGTTCGGGCACCATCATCATGCAGATGAGGGCTGCGGTGAAGCCGCCGTTGTACAGACAGAAACCGCCATGCAGATTCGGCACGGAGGTGACCAGCAGATAATGCAGCACCGCTGCCACCAGACCATAGCGCCAGCCGTACTTATCCGCAATGGGACTCAAGCCGTTGGCATAGCACAGACCCACGCAGATGGCCTGGGCATTGATCTGGAAGGTGAAATTACCGCCCAGCAGAGGTGCCACCCAGCCAAAGGCAAAGGAAGCCGCCACATAGCCCAACATGATGGGCCAGACATTGGCAGGATGGGAGCCGGAATTGCAGGTGGAGAGCATGCAGAAAATGATACCGAAGGTAATGCCGTTGAAGTTGGCGCCGATCAGGTTGTAGTAACCCAGAATAAACAGACCAAACACGCCCACATTCATAAGGAAGGTGGCGTTACCATAAGTAGAGGTGAAATTGGTCACCAGTTCCGGATCCTTCAGCAGGTTCCAGTAATCCTTAGGCTTACAGCCCAAGAGGAAGGCAAAAATCACGCACAGACCAAAGAGAATCAGGCAGAAAATATTGGCGATGCTCTGAGAACCCACCTGCATGGAAGCAGCCTCCAGATCAGAAAGGGCCTTGGGCAGGGAAATGCCCATGGTCTTATAGAGGATGCCGTTGAGCAGGAAGGCGGTCATACCAATGGGCAGCGCTGCAGAATACAGATCAAAGCCCAGGTGCACCTTGGGAGAATGGGCAAGACCGGCAGGCAGGAAGAAACCAATACCAATACCCACCACCAGTGCCAGCGCAAAACCCAGAGGATTGAAGCCGATGACCTCCGCGCTGGGATAACGCACCAGAAGATCGGTAATCAAGGGAGCGATACCGGTGGAGAACAGCATGGCATTGACCAAAGTTCCCATCTTCTCCTTCTTTACCAGGCCGTAGATCACAACACCCAGCACGGAGAACCACATATTCAGTACATTGATGCCCCAGGAGCCAAAACCAATGGTCAGCACCACAGCCAGGGTGGACACATTGTTGGGCTTACCCTTGAACACCACAAACAGCATCAGCGCTACCAGACCCACCAGACCCATGTTCAGGAAGGTGGCAGCAAAGCCGCCCATGGCGAAATAGTTGGCAGAGATCTTGCTGGGCTGGCTCAGAATATTCCACAGACCGGTAAACATCTGTGCCCGGTCAGGCATGCAGAATGCTGCCACCAGGAAAGCCAGGGAGAAGAATGCGAAGAACAGCTTCAGAAAGCTGCTTTCACTCAAGGAACGAATCTTTTTCATACGCCACCTCTTCATTTTTTATTTTCATCTTATGATACGCAAAACCATCTTGTCTATAAAAAAACAAGGCAATCCGACAATTAATCGGATTGCCCAGACGGTCGGCATTCATTCTTACACTCCCCCGCAGTAGCCTGCGATTATCCGTCAGTCATGTAAGATGTGCTTTTATTTTACAAGAAAAGTCTCCACTTGTCAACCAAAAAGCCGATGTTTTTCCCTTAGAACTTGTCACAATCGGAAAAATGTGATACCATAAAGAAAAAAGAAGAAACGAGGGTCATTTTATGGCTTGGCTGGACAAAATCCATCATCCCGAGGCCTATATCAAGACTTTTTTCAAATGGAGTTTGCTGGGCATCCTCATGGGTGTCATCGGTGGCTTGCTGGGCGCCGGTTTTCACCATGCGCTGCATTTTGTCACCCATGTGCGGCAGGAAAACGGGTGGCTCATCTGGCTACTGCCGGTGGCAGGTTTGCTGAGCGTAGGGCTTTACCGCATCACCCGGCTGCGGAGCAACCGCGGCACCAATGAGATCATTGAAGCGGCTTTGGACGGCCATCCCGTCAAGCCTCAGATCGCGCCGGTGATTTTCATCTCCACCGCCATCACCCACCTCTTCGGCGGCAGTGCCGGCCGGGAAGGCGCTGCCCTGCAATTGGGCGGCAGTACCGCTTCCCTGCTGGGTCGGCTGTTTAAGCTGAAGCTGGAGGACCGGAAGATCATGGTTATGTGCGGCATGAGTGCCGTGTTTGCAGGTCTGTTTGGCACCCCCCTGACCGCTGCGCTGTTCTGCATGGAATTTGAATCCGTGGGCACCCTCTTCTCCCCTGCGCTGCTGCCCTGCTACATCTCCGCTTTTACTGCCAGCAAGATCAGCGCCCTCTTTGGCGTCCATGCCGAGGGCATCCTGCTGGAAAGTGCCACCGTCATCACCCTGTCCAACATCTGGAAATTCGCCATTTTGGCGGTGCTGCTGTCCCTGCTGGGCATTAGCATGTGCTATGTGTTCCACAAAGCAGAGCATCTGGCAGCCCACGGCATCAAAAATCCCTGGCTGCGCATTGCCTGCGGCGGTTTGCTGGTAGCCATTCTGACCGCCATCGTCGGCGATCAGCGGTTCAACGGTGCCGGCATGGATATGGCCCTTTCTGCGGTGGAAGGAAATGCGGATTGGTACAGTTTCTTACTGAAAATGCTCTTCACCGCCATCACCTTGTCCGCCGGTTTCAAGGGCGGCGAAATCGTGCCCACCTTCTGCATTGGCGCCACCTTCGGCTGCGTGGTTGGCGGTCTGCTGGGTTTGGACGCCGGTATCTGCGGCGCACTTGGCTTGGTGGGTCTGTTCTGCTGCGCCACCAATTCTCCCTTTGCTTCCATCGTGCTGAGCATCGAAATGTTCGGCAGCCAGAATGTCCATCTGTTCGCCCTGGTGTGCGTGGTCTGCTTTGTACTGTCGGGCAACAGCGGCTTGTATTCCAGCCAGATCATTCAGTTCCATAAAGCCTCCACCCTGCTGGACGAAGAAGAATCTCAAACAACGGCATAATCATAACCACCGGCCGTGCCGGTGGTTTACTTATACAAAGAGAACCGGGATGTGGGCGAAATGCTCACATCCCGGTTTTGGTTTTAGAATGTGTCGATCAGTTCTACAGAA
>JAGCMI010000060.1 GCA_017646545.1 Oscillospiraceae bacterium
CCTTCTGGAATTTGCGGCTCGTCAGCCCAGGCAGTATGCCTCCATGATGTTTGATCCCCAGCAAGGGCTGTGGGCCCATTCTTACTGGGTGCGGCGGAAAAAGGCATTCCCCCGGCGAAATCTGTTCTGGGGACGGGGCAATGGTTGGGTGATCTGCGGATTCCCCATGATTCTCGATCAGATCGGACTGGATCATCCCGAGGCAGGGGAGATTATCCAAATTTATCAGCAGACTTCCCAGGCGCTGCTGAAGTGCATGAATGAAGATTACACCTTCAACACTCTGCTGAAATATCCCTCCTACCGGGAACTGTCTGCCACGGCGCTTATAAGTGCCGGTTGGATGCACGGCATTCGGTGTGGTTATTTGGACGAGAGTTTCTTGGAACCTGCGGTCAAGGCCTTCCGCGCTTGCGTGGATGCCATGGAGGAAACGGAGCATGGCATTTACATGACCGAGATCAGTGGTCCTACCATTCCGCTGCCTCTGCTGCCTAAGTTGGGGTACAAAATGGTGCCCTTGGGCAAAAACTGGAGTTATGGCGTGGCGGCACTGATTTTCGGGGCGATTTCCTATGAAAAGCTCCATCAAGCCGGTTTTGTGAAGTGATTTTTGCGCATACGCAAAGTTTTACTTGAAAAGTGGCGGCGTGGAGGCTATCATATAGGGCGGAAATGTATTGCACCGGGTTTGACAGAAGCGTTCTCTGCCGGTGTTTTAAGGAGGATAATGGATGAATTATGATGTGATCATTGTGGGCGCAGGCCCCGGTGGTATTTTTGCTGCCTATGAACTGATGCAGCACAAGCCCGAACTGAAGGTGGCCGTCTTTGAAGCCGGTCATGCCCTCAACAAGCGCTATTGCCCCATTGATGGCGAGAAGGTCAAGTCCTGCATCGGCTGCAAGAGCTGCTCTATTATGAGCGGTTTCGGCGGCGCAGGCGCATTCTCTGACGGTAAGTACAATATCACCAATGATTTTGGCGGCACGCTGTATGAGTACATCGGCAAGAAGCAGGCGCTGGAGCTGATGCACTATGTGGATAAAATCAATCTGGCCCATGGCGGTGAGGGTACCAAGCTCTACTCCACTGCCGGCACCCGGTTCAAGACCCTGTGCATCCAGAATGACCTGCATCTTTTGGACGCAGCTGTCCGTCACTTGGGCACCGACATCAACTATGTGGTGCTGGAAAATATCTATGCCTATCTGCAGGACAAGGTGGACTTCTACTTTGACACCCCCGTTTACTCCGTGGCGGTGGCAGAGGGGGGCTATCAGGTGCTGTGCAAGGATGCCAATTACTTCTGCAAGAAGTGCATCATCTCTGCCGGCCGTATCGGCAGCAAGTGGATGGAAACGGTCTGCCGTGAGCTGGAGATCCCCACCAAGTCTAACCGCGTGGACATCGGTGTCCGTGTGGAACTGCCTGCCACTGTCTTTGCCCATCTGACCGACGAGCTCTATGAGAGTAAGATCGTCTACCGCACCAAGCAGTATGGCGACAAGGTGCGTACCTTCTGCATGAACCCCAAGGGCGCTGTGGTCAATGAGAATACCAACGGCATCATCACCGTCAACGGTCACAGCTATGAAGACCCCGCCCGCCAGACGGAAAATACCAATTTTGCATTGTTGGTTTCCAAGAACTTCTCCGAGCCTTTCAAGGATTCCAACGGCTATGGCGAGTCCATCGCCCGTCTGAGCAATATGCTGGGCGGCGGTGTTATCGTGCAGCGCTTCGGTGATTTGATCCGCGGCCGCCGTTCCACCCCCAGCCGTATGCAGGATGCCTTCATCACCCCCACCTTGAATGCCACCCCCGGCGATCTGAGTCTGGTGCTGCCCAAGCGTATTCTCGATGGCATCATCGAAATGATCTATGCGCTGGATAAGGTAGCCCCCGGTACTGCCAACGATGATACCTTGCTCTATGGTGTGGAAGTGAAGTTCTACAACATGGAAGTGGAAGTCGACGAGCGTCTGCAGACCCGTCACCCCGGTCTGTACATCATCGGTGACGGCAGCGGCATCACCCATTCTCTGTCCCATGCATCCGCCAGCGGTGTCCATGTGGCAAGAGATATCGCAGGTGTGTAACACATGAAAATCAGCCGCTTCCTGTTGTTTCAGGAAGCGGCTTTTTTGCTTGCAGGGAGAAATTCTTTGTGGTAAAATAAAAGAAAAAAGCAGGAGGGCCAATATGGAAAAGGCATATTTTGCAGGCGGTTGTTTCTGGTGCATTACGCCCACATTCCGCTGTATGGAGGGCGTTTTGGATGTGGTCAGCGGTTATTCCGGCGGCGATGAAGTAAATCCTACTTATGAGGATGTAAAATCCCAGCGCACCGGTCACCGGGAGGCTATTTGTGTCCAGTATGACCCGGCTTTGGTGTCCTACGAGAGCCTGCTGCAGATTTATCTCGACAGCGTTGACCCCTTTGACGAGGGCGGTCAGTTCATTGACCGGGGATTTTCTTATACCCTTGCGGTGTATTACAACACCGCAGAAGAAAAGGAAACGGTGCTGCGTCTGTTGGGCAAGCTGGAAGCGCAGGCAGGCAAGAAACCCTTTGTAGCAGTGGAAGCCTACAAGAATTTCTACACCGCGGAAGAATATCATCAAAATTATGACCTGAAAAATCCGGAGGAATTCCAGCGGGAATTGGTGCAGTCCGGTCGGGTCAAGGAGGAAGAATAACATGAGAGAATACGAAGTGGTTTCCACCTACTTAAACGGCTGCGCCGGCGCGGCCTATCCCCAGACCGATTTCGAAGAGGTGGAAATTGAAAGCCCCGAAGCCTACCTGAAGGAAAAATTCGGCAAGGATAGCCAGCATTTTGTCAAGTCGGTGGGAGAGCGGGGACAGCTGGTCTACACCTTTGACAACGGCACGGTGACGCACATCTACGAATTTACAGAACTGTGAGGAAAACCTATGTTTCAGGATAAAGTGGTGGTCATTACCGGTGGCGCCAAGGGCATTGGCAAGTGCACCGCAGAGGAATTTGCCAAGCAGGGCGCCTGCGTATGCATCATTGATGCGGTGGAGGGCGACCACTATGTGGGCGATATTGCCCACAAGGAAGTGCTGGAGGACTTTGCCCGGGACGTGATTGAAAAATACGGTCGGGTGGATGTACTGGTGAACAATGCACCCCCTGTTTTCAAGGGCATCGATTCTTGCAGCTATGAGGAGTTTCAGCGCTCCATGGCCATCGGTGTTACCGCGCCTTTTTACCTGAGCAAGCTGTTTATGCCCTATTTTACGCCCGGTGCCAGCATCATCAATATTTCCTCCTCCCGGGACCGCATGAGCCAGCCCCAGAGTGAAAGCTATACCGCTGCCAAGGGTGGCATTGCGGCGCTGACCCACGCATTGGCGGTGAGTTTGTCTGGAAAGGTGCGGGTCAATTCCATTTCCCCCGGCTGGATTGACCGGGAATACACCGTCTATGAAGGCCCGGATGCTCTGCAGCAGCCGGCTGGCCGGGTGGGCAATCCTTTGGATATTGCCAATATGGTGCTGTTTTTGGCTTCGGAGAAGGCAGGTTTTATCACCGGTGAGAATATCTGCATCGATGGCGGCCAGACCCGCCTGATGATCTACCATGGTGATCACGGCTGGAGTTTGGATGCCAAAGGCTGAGGCTGTCTACGAAGCGGAGGTTGCCCCCGAAAGGGTTTTGTGCTATCTTTTTCCGTGAAAGGAAGGGAAGGGTATGAACACTTATGTTACCGGCGCGGCCATCAAGCAGTTGCGGGAAAAGCAGAATCTCACCCAGGCGGAACTGGCGGAGAGAATTGGTGTCAGCAGTAAGACCGTTTCCAAATGGGAAACTGCCAAGGGCCTGCCGGATATTTCTCTGTTGCAGCCTCTGGCCCAGGTACTGGGCATCTCCGTCATGGAACTGATGCAGGGGCAACAGATTGAAAACAAGAATATTTCTGCCAATATGCTCCGCAGTAAATTCTATGTCTGCCCCCTCTGCGGCAATGTGATCCACAGCATGGGAGATGCGCTTTTCAGCTGCTGCGGCATACAGCTGCCGGCATTGGAAGCAGAAGAAGGGGATGAAGAACATATCCTCACCATGGAAAATGTGGAGGATGAGCAGTTTCTCACCATTGCCCATCCCATGACCAAGCAGCATTACATCAGCTTCCTGGCCTATGTGACATCGGATCGGCTGCAGATGGTGAAACTCTATCCCGAGGGAAATGCGGAAACCAGAATCCGGCTGCGGGGCAGGGGATTTTTGTATTACTACTGCAATCGCCACGGCTTGTTTAAGAAAAAAGTATAAGAAAACCCGGAATTGGAAGAACTCCAATTCCGGGGATTTTTTTAAGCCATCAGCTTTTTCAGCAGCGCCAGAAGGGCATCCACCTCTTGTTCGGTGGTGTGCCATGCGGTGACGAAGCGGATGCAGGTGTGATTTTCGTCCGCAGCAGACCAAACTTCAAAAGAAACCTGGTCCTTCAGCGCCTCCACCACGGCATTGGGCAGAATGGGGAAGAGCTGATTGCTGGGACTATCAATGAGCATGGGGATGGAAAGTGCCTGCAAGCCCGCAGAGAGCCTCTGAGCGGCTTTTACGGAGTCATGGGCAAGTTCCATATACAATCCATCTTCCAGCGCAGCAGCGTACTGAACGCCTAACAGACGTCCCTTGGCCAGCATAGCGCCCTGCTGTTTGAGGCAGCGACGGAAAGAGGGCATCAGATCGGCGTTGGTGATCACCATGGCCTCGCCAAAGAGCAGACCGTTTTTGGTGCCACCGATGGTAAAGGCATCGCAGGTGGCGGCATAATCGGCAAAGCTTGTGTCGGATACAACCATGGCGCAGGCCAGACGGGCGCCGTCGCAGTAAAGATACAGTCCAAATTCATCGCAGACCTGCCGTAGCTGCAACAGTTCTTCCTTGGAGTAAACCGTGCCCAGTTCCGTGGTGTTGGAGATGTAGACCACCTTGGGGGCGGGGGAGGTTTCGTCGTTGCAGTAGGCAAGGCACAGCTTTTTTACCTGTTGGGCGGTGATTTTGCCGTCGATGGCAGGCGCAAGGAAAATGCGGTGACCATTGTGTTCAATGGCGCCGGCTTCGTGGACCTGAATGTGGCCGCTGTCCGGGGCGATGACCGCCTCCCAAGGCCGCAGGAATGCGCCCAGCGCGGTCTTGTTGGCCTGGGTGCCACCGGGGATGAAGTGGACTTCTGCGGTGGGGCAGTTGCACAGCTGGCGAATCAGATCCGCAGCTTTTTGGCAGTAGGGATCCATGCCGTAGCCCACGGTCAGTTCCAGATTGGTTTTGCACAGCGCCTCCATTACCTTGGGGTGGGCGCCGTTGCTGTAGTCATTTCGAAAGTGCAGCATAAGATTACCTCGTTTTATTCACCAAATAAATGGGATTAGTCTGTATTTTACCTTTTGCTTATATTCTGCATAACCCGTTAATTCCCGGGTCAGCAGGTTTTCTTCGTCCTTCAGCCGCACAATAATGATGGCGGGGTAGAAGGCGAAAATGAGGAGGGAATACCAAGAACCCAAAATCAACGGGATCGTCAAAAACAGCAGCAAGGTGGCAGAGTACATGGGGTGGCGGACGATGCCGTAAAGCCCCGTGTCCACCACGGTCTGTCCCTCTTCTACCCGGATGGTGCGGCTAAGATAAGCATTTTCCCGCATGACTTCAGCATACAAAAGATATGCCAGCAGGAACAAAAGGGAGGAAATGATGGTGACCGCTTTGGGCATATTCGACCAGCCGAAACGGAAGTCCAGACCTGCCACCACAAAGCCACCAATGAACATCAGCGCGGAAAAAGCCAGAACACCCTTTTGGGCAGCTTGCTTTTCCTTGGCATCCAGCCGCTTGGACAGAAAATCCGGGGATTTGAAGAACATGACAAAGCCGGCAATCAGCATGGGAATGAACAGCAGCGCCATCAGCAGCCAGCCGCTGGGGTAGTGCAGCGTACCTGCCGGCAGAAACAGCAGAAGTCCCACCATCAGAAAACCTGCGGTGAATTTTGCCAGTGCGCTTATGAGAAGTTTCATAATTTCCCCTCCTTCTGTCCAGTATATCACAAAATACAGAAAAAGCAAAGAAAGATATTTCCTTTGGAAGGGAGATAATCAGCGTGTTGCAATTTTCTCAATTTATGCTATGATAAAAGGTAGATAAATTTAATCGTGAAAGGAACATATCATTATGGATAAGCACTATACTTACAAGACCCAGGGCGTTTGCGCCTCTGAGATCAGCTTTGATCTGATCGACGGCCATGTGTTCAATGTGAAGTTCAAGGGCGGTTGCCGAGGCAACACCCAGGGCGTTGCCATTCTGGCAGACGGTCTGGAGGCCCGCGCAGCCATCAAGCGTCTGCGTGGTGTGGAGTGCCATGGCGGCAGCTCCTGCCCCGATCAGCTGGCTATTGCCATTGCTGAGTGCCTGCAGAGCATGGGAGAGAATGTATGATCAAGAAGCTGTATGATTTCCGGCAGACCGCCATTGCCCCCGCGCTGCTGCAGGCAGAAGTTACCGGGGAAGAGCTGGCGGAGCAGATGAAGCAGGCTGCCGCCCGGTTTACCACCATTTCCCAGGTGGAACTGCCCATTGAAAATGGGGATGTGGTGGCGCTGGAATTTGCCGATGAGAAGCAGCCTGGTGGGGTGCGCCGTGTGTATGCCAATGTGGGCAAGGGTCTGACCGATGTGGAAGAATCCCTGCCGGGTCTGCGTACCGGTGACGGGGTGCAGATGGTGTACGCCGGCAAAACCGTGGAGGCCAAGATCGTGTTTGTCAAGCGTCTGTGGGTACCGGAACTGGATGACGGTTATGTGCAGCAGCTGGGCATTGAGAATGTGACCACCGTGGCTGATTTTGAGCAGCATAGCTTCCAGCAGCTGGCGCTGCGTCAGCGCAAGCGCAAGTTCCAGGGCATCATGGGTCTGGTTTCCAAGGCCATGATGGCAAACACCGAGTTTGCCCCCGTGGAAGAGGACAATGCCTGGTATGTGGCGCTGCATGGCAGCATGGTGGCTCGCGGTCAGGCCTATGCCGACCGGGAGGGTAAGACCTTTGAGCAGGTGCTGCCCCTGCTGGTGCGTATGCCCGATAAGGGTCTGGAAGAGTGCCGTCAGGCGCTGAAGCAGATGTGCATCGACAGAGCCAAGGAAGGCGCGCTGGGTCAGGCTTATGCCCAGGAAAACGGTGTGGAATTTGCCGACGAGGGCGATACCGCTGCGTTGATCGGCAAGTATGTCGATTACCTCAATGAAGTGGTGTTCAACCACTTTGCCCCCCAGATCGAAGTGACGCTGAAAAAGTAAAAAAATTACCGCCGCTTTTTTTTTTAAGCGGCGGTTTTTTATCACTTTTTCTCAAAACCCAGCAGTTTCAGCCAGTTGATCTTTTTCACGGAGAAATCCAGAACAAAGAGGAAGGCGCAGATCACCAGCAGCACATGCAGCGCGGCGGCAAAAGCGGCGGGGGCCAGCACAAACCGCAGCAGATAAAAAGCCGGTAAGATCATGGAAGAAGCGGTGATGGGAAGGCCCCGGTAGGTTTTGTTACAGCCGCCTTCCGTTTGCTGCCGCTTTTCTTCCATCACATTGAAAAATGCCAGACGGATCACACCACACAGCACAAACAGAAATCCGCATACCAGACCCAGTATGCCCTTTACGCCCATGTGATAGCACAGCACAGCGGGGAAAACGCCGAAACTGATGGCATCGCAGAGGGAATCGATCTGAATACCGAAGCTTTTTTCTTCCGCGCTTCTGCCTTTTTTGGAGCGGGCCACAATGCCGTCAAAGGCATCGCAAAGACCGGAGAACAGCAGGCACAGTATAGCGGCGGTAAAACGCCCCTGGGAGGATAGGGTCATGCCGAGGACGGCGGAAAACAAGCTGGCATAGGTCAAAATGACGGTATAATCATAAAATCCAATCAAACGAAGCATGATGCATTTCTCTCTTTTTATGTGATATTTAAGTTCATTATAATGGGAAATTTTGTATTTGTAAAATAAAAATTCGTTGAGATTTCGGTATTTTTACCAAATTTTAGGACATCAGCCTTTATTGGATGGGAAACATGGGGAAAAATGGGTTTTTTCTTGCAATTTTGGTGCGGATGTGCTAGAGTATACGCGAGCCGTATTCCGTGTTGCGCGGACAATTGGACGGCTGAAAGGGACACGAAGATGGAAACACAATACTACAGAGGCTATAGTCATCATTTGGGTCGGGATGTAGAGTGCAAGCGCTACGGCCATGCCGGTCGTCCGGTGCTGTTTATTC
>JAGCMI010000061.1 GCA_017646545.1 Oscillospiraceae bacterium
TGCAGGCACCAGAAATATCAGCGCCTGTATCGGTAATAATGTCTGCCCCTTTGCCAACTTCAATACCGCGGAGTTCGCAAAGAAGATCGAGAAAGCTGTGTTCCCCAATGACCTGCACTTCAAGATTGCCCTGACCGGCTGCTCCAACGACTGCGGTAAGGCAAGAATGCACGACTTCGGCATCATCGGCATGACCATGCCCCAGTACGATCCCCTGCGCTGCGTCAACTGCCAGGCCTGCGTGAAAGGCTGCAAGAGCCTGTCCGTCAATGCTCTGCGTGTAGAGAACTGCAAGATCGTCCGTGACGAAGAAAAGTGCATCGGCTGCGGTGTCTGCGTTACCAAGTGTCCCACCCGTGCCTTCACCAGAAGCAAGAAGAAGTATTACAAGCTGACCATCATGGGCCGCACCGGTAAGCGAAATCCCCGGCTGGGTGAAGACTTCCTGATCTGGGCAGACGAGGAGAGTATCATCAAGATCATCCTGAATACCTATAAGTTCGTGGAAAAGTACATCGATCCCGCTGCTCCCGGCGGAAAGGAGCACATCGGTTACATCATCGACCGTGTGGGCTTTGAAGAGTATAAGAAGTGGGCGCTGGAAGACGTGGAACTGATGCCCGAGACCATTGTGAAGCAGTGCGTCTACTGGAGCGGCATCCATTTTGACAGATGAGAAGGGGACAGATATGAAAAAAGTACAGTCTACCTGTAATTATTGCGCCATTGACTGCAATCTGGATTTTTATGTGGAGAATAACCGCATCGTGAAGGTGGTTCCCACCCCCGGATATCCGGTCAATGACGGATTCAGCTGCATTAAGGGTCTGTCCCTGGACAAGCAGCAGACCACAGTCAAGCCCAATAGCCTGCCCAAGATCCGGCAGGCAGATGGTTCTTTTCGGGAAGTGTCCTGGGAGGAAGGTTTCCAGCATGTGGCAGACAAGCTGAAGGAGCTTCAGGCCAAGTACGGCACGGAAAGTGTTGCCGGCATCAGTACCGGCCAGCTGACCATGGAAGAGTTTGCTCTCTTTGGCCATGTGATGCGCAACTACCTGAAGACCAACGTGGACGGCAACACCCGTCTGTGCATGGCCACTGCTGTTGTGGCCCACAAGCAGAGCTACGGTTTCGATGCTCCCGGGTATACCCTGCAGGATCTGGAGCTTTCCGACACCATTATCTTCATCGGTTCCAATCCTGTGGTAGCCCACCCCATTTTGTGGGGCAGAGTGCTGCAGAACAAGGTTCCCGGTCATAAGGTCATCGTCATCGACCCCAGAAAGTCCGAAACTGCCATGAACGCCGACCACTGGTACGGTCTGAAGTGGAAGAGCGATCTGCTGCTTCTGTACACCATTGCCAACCAGCTCATCGAAAAGGACTATCTGGATCACACCTTCATCGAAGAGCATACCGAGAAATTTGAAGAATTCAAACAGTTCGTGAAGGCATACACCCTGGAGCGGGGTGTGGAAGGCACTGGCCTGACAAAGGAGCAGATTCTGGAGCTGGTGGAACTGATCCACAGCGGCAAGAAGGTCTCCTTCTGGTGGACCATGGGTGTCAACCAGGGCTATGAGGCGGTACGTACTGCCCAGGCTATCATCAACCTGGCGCTGATGACCGGCAACATCGGCAAGCCCGGTACCGGTGCTAACTCCATCACCGGTCAGTGCAACGCCATGGGTTCCCGCGCCTACAGCAACACCGCTGTGTTCTTCGGCGGCGGCGACTTCACCAATCCTGTCAGAAGAGCCCGGATCGCTGAGGTGCTGGGCGTGGAGGAAAGCATGCTGGCAGAAAAGCCCACCAAGACTTACAACCAGATCATCGAGGGTATCAACGCCGGCGAGATCAAGGGCCTGTGGATCCTCTGCACCAACCCCAGACACAGCTGGACCAACAATGAGACCTTTGCGGAGGCTACCAAGAAGCTGGAGCTGTTCGTGGTGCAGGATATTTACGACACCATCGAAAGTGCTGAGGATTGCACGGTCTACTTCCCCGTGGTGCCCGGTATCAAGAAGGAAGGTACTTACATCAATCTGGAACGCCGTATGTCTGCCATGCGTGCTGTTCTGGATCGGGGCGAGAACGAAATCTCCGACTACGAGGCCATTCTGGGTGTGGGCAAGGCTCTGGGTATGGGCGATGCCCTGAAGGGCTGGGAGACTCCCAAGGACTGTTTCAATCTGATGCGTGAATGCTCCAGAAATATGCCTTGCGACTTTACTGGTCTGACCTGGGAGATGCTGGAGAACTCTCACGGCTATCAGTGGCCCTATCCCGCAGGCAAGGAAGCGGAGAACGCAGACGAACAGCGCCGCCTCTACGGTGACGGCAAATTCTTCACCCCCTCCAAGAAGGCTCAGTTCGTCTTCGAGGAGGTCCGGGAAAATCCCCTGCCCACCACCGAGGAATTCCCCTGGGTATTCAACACCGGCCGCGGCAGCGTGGGCCAGTGGCACACCCAGAGCCGTACCAAGGAAGTCAAGTTCGTGGAAGACGTTTCCGCCAAGAAGGCCTACCTGTTCATGAATACCAGGATGGCTGAGGAAAACGGCATTCAGGAAACGGATCTGATCCGAGTCTATTCTGTCAACGGTCAGAATGCTGTCTTTGCTGTAAAGATCACAGATAATGTTCAGTATGGCGAGCTGTATGCACCTATCCACTACATTGAGTGTAACAAGCTGACACCTTCTTTGTATGATAGCTATTCTAAAGAACCCTCTTACAAAGCAACACCGGTCCGTTTTGAAAAATACGTGGAAGAATAAAGAGGTAGCGTATGTATCGAATCAAGATTGACAGAAGTCGCTGCATTGGTTGTTTGACCTGCGTAACCGCCTGTGTTGTCAGTCACCAGACTGACAGTGGAGACGCCAGAAACCGGGTGACCATCGACAGCGAAACCAAGCCTGCTCCCATTTTCTGCCGCCATTGCACCCGCCCTGAGTGTGTGTACACCTGCATGACCGGTGCCATGAAGAAGAATCCCGAGACAGGATATGTGGAGTATGATAAACAGCAGTGTGCAAGCTGCTATATGTGCATCATGTCCTGTCCTTACGGCATTCTGAAGCACGACAGCCGCAACCGTACGGAGATCATGAAGTGCAATATGTGCGTACACAGAACGGAAGACGGAACTGCAAAACCCATGTGTGTGGAAAAATGTCCCATGCAGGCCATTACGGTTGTGGAGGTGGAAGCATGAAATACGTAGTCATTGGCGCTTCCGCTGCAGGTATTAGCGCCATTCGGGAACTGAGAAAGCTGGACAAGGAAAGCGAAATCGTCCTGATTTCCAAAGACAAGGAGATCTATTCCCGCTGCATCCTACACCACTATCTGAGTGGAAAGCGCACTCTGGAGCAACTGAATTTTGCGGAACATGATTTTGCATCCCTATATAAAGTTAATTGGATCAAAGGACTGGCCTGCACCGGTGTAAAGCCCAGGGAGAAAACCGTAACCCTGGAAGACGGTACCGCAGTAACCTACGATAAGCTGCTGATTGCCACCGGTTCCCAAACCTTTATCCCCCCCATTAAGAATCTGCCCGGTGCAAAGAATGTGGCAGGATTCCGCAATGTGGAAGATATCGAGAAACTGAAAGCGGCTGCTGGCACCCGTAAGAACTTTGTGGTGATCGGCAGCGGCCTGGTGGGGATGGACTGCACCAGCGGTCTTTTGGAACTGGGGGTCCGTGTGACCCTGGTGGAAATGGCTGGTTGGATGCTGGCAAGACAATTGGATCCGCAAGCCGCTGAAACCTATCAGAATGCCTTTGCTGCCAAGGGTGTGCAGCAGTACTATGGCGTGGGTGTCACGGAAGCAGTGCTGAATGAAGGCGGAGATATCACAGACCTGATCCTGGCAGACGGAACCAAAGTGCCCTGTGATTTTGTGGTGATCACAGCAGGTGTCCGGGCGAACGTGGCATTTCTGGAGGGCTCCGGTATTACCGTCAGCCGTTTGGGCCTGGTCTTCGATGAAACCGGCAGAACCAGCGATGAGAACATCTACGGTGCCGGAGATGTTTCCGGTCTAAGCCCGATTTGGCCAGCTGCTGTTAAGGAAGGCATTATCGCTGCCAGCAATATGGCCGGTGTCCGCCGGAAGATGACTGACTTCTTCGCCAGCAAGTCCACCATGAATTTCCTGGGGATTCCCAGCATGTCTCTGGGCAATGTGAATCCCGAGGATGACTCCTACAGCGTGGAAATCAAGGAGACCAAGGACTCCTACAAGAAGATCGTCCACAAGAATGGCAAGATCACCGGTGCCATCCTCCAGGGCGACCTGGCCTACGGCGGCATCCTGCAGCAGCTGATTGCCAACCGGATCGACGTAACCAAGGTAAAGAAGCCCATCTTTGACGTGGACTACTCCGACTTCTTCAATATCCGCGAAAACTTCGAATATTATTACGACGAACAGTGAGGATACTCTATGGATCGACTGGAAAGAATGCCGGTGCCGGTACTGCCTACCTTTGTCGGCGCCCTGACACTCTCTAATGTACTGTCCGGTATGGGATATACCTGGATCCGCCACGGCACCATGTGGGCGGCCACCATCATCCTGCTGCTGTACATTATCAAAATCGTGAAGTTCCCCAAGACCTGTCTGAAGGAATATCAGACCGTGGTTCCCTGCAGCTTGTATGCCGCCTTTACCATGATCACCATGATCCTGGGCAGCTACTACTTTGACTACATCCCCGCTCTGGGCAAGGGTCTGTGGGCTGCAGCCATCTGCATCCACGCTGTTCATATCCTGATTTTCACCTACCGCAACGTCATCGCCAAGCGGGACATCAATACCTTTGTTCCCAGCTGGTTCGTTACCTATAACGGCATCATGGTCAGCTGCGTCGTGGGCGGTGCCATGAATGCAGCCGGTGTCCTGAAGTACATTGTCTATTACGGCATTGCCATTTACTTCATCATCGTGCCCATCATGATCTGGCGTCTGCTGAAGGTAGAGGTAAAGGCACCTGTCTATCACACTATGGCCGTTCTGCTGGCTCCCTGCAGCCTGTGTGTGGTCAGCTATCTCAATGTGATTCCCAACCCCAATGCAGCCTTGTTGTACGTTCTGTACGGCTGTGTTCTGGCTTCTCTGCTGTTCATCATCCTCAAACTGCCTAGGTTCTTCTCTTTCTCTTTTACACCGGGCTTTGCCGGCATGACCTTCCCCATGGCCATTGGTATCGTGGCCAGCACCAAGATGGCTGGTTACCTCACCGGTGCCGGTCAGGAAGCTCTGGCAGGTGTTGTGAAGCAGATCAGCGGCATTCAGATCTATCTCACCACCATGATCATCGGCTATGTTCTTCTGAATTTTGTGATCATGGCGCTGAGAGTTAAGAAGCCCCAGTAACATCCTTTCATACATTCAATACATCGAATTTCGAGCCGACCTCTCTAAACGCAGGGCGCATGAGATTCGGCCGCGGGAGCGATCCCGCCTGAGTATGCCTGGAAACGGACATGCTTTCCGTAGTTGAGAAGGAGTTCGAATATGAAAAAACAACGTCTCTTTACCTTAAATGTGATGGCTTTATGCTGTCTCATGGGTTTGCTCACGAAAAAACTGATGAATCCCCTTGCAAATGTGATTACCGAATCTCTGCACATCCCCGGCGGCATCAGCACAGGCTTTTCCATCATGTTTCTGATTATCGCAGCGGAACTGATCCAGACACCCCGCTGCGGTGTCATGATGGGAACGGTGCAGGGCCTTCTGGCACTGATCATGGGCCGGGTCGGCAGCATGGGTCTGTTCTCCCCCATAGGCTATATCATGCCCGGCCTGGCCATTGATCTGGTTTACTACTTGTGCAGATCTCCCTTGATTTCCCGTACGGACCGGATGGTGCTGGCCAACGGCCTGGCAGCTGTCACGGCTTCTCTGACGGCGAATCTCATCGTATTTCATTTGCAGGGAGTAGTATTGTGGCTGTATTTATGTGTGTCGGCAACCTGCGGCTCTCTCTACGGGTTCCTGGGTTCCACCATTGCTGCCCGTCTCGGCAGTGTGTATGGTCAATATCAAAACAAAGTAAGGAGTAAAACCTGTGAAAACATCTAAAAAAGCATTGGCATTGATTCTTGTACTGGTGGTGCTTACCGGCATCGCCGCATACTTCCACCTGTCTACCCGGGAAGAGGTCATTGAGGGAACCGTTCAGGTAACCGTCGACGGACATGCACAAACCGTCAAGCTGGCTGACCTGGCTTATGAGCCGGTGTCCGGTGTCCGGGTGAACGGAAAGGGAGAAACTATCTCTGTGGAAGGCAGGGGTATTTTGGTCAAAGATTTGCTGGCAAGCACGAAAATTGCTTCCTATTCCAAAGTGACGGTGGTTTCCGATGATTCCTATACTGCAGATCTTACGGCAGAAGAAGTGGCAGAATCAGGAAAAGCGTATTTGTTGCTTGAACAGCCCTATCTTCGCCTTGTGGTGTTCGGAGATCAGAACAGCAAACGCAGTGTATCCAACGTGGTGCAAATCATTGTGGAATAACCCACAAAAA
>JAGCMI010000062.1 GCA_017646545.1 Oscillospiraceae bacterium
CCTGGGTCTTGACGATTTTGCTGCCCAGCACATAATGGATCATATCGGTCTTGTGGATACCCAGGTCCGCCATAGCGCCCATAGCAGCCTTGGTCTTGTCAAAGAACCAGATGTTGCTGCCGGGGTCGATAGACCAGGTCTCGGGACCGCCGTGACCGAAGATGGTACGGAAGGTCAGAACCTTGCCGATGGCGCCCTGCTCGATCAGCTCTTTGGCCTTGGCATGTGCCATTGCAAGACGCTGGTTCTGGCCAATCATCAGATACTTGCCGGATTCCTTGGCGGCAGCCACCATAGCTTCGCACTCTTCCAGCGTGACAGCCATGGGCTTCTCACACAGAACATGCTTGCCGGCTTTCAGAGCGGCGATGGAGATTTCAGCGTGGGCATGGTTTGCGGCGCAGACGCTGACAGCCTCGATGGTCTCG
This sequence comes from Oscillospiraceae bacterium, assembly GCA_017646545.1. GTDB lineage: Bacteria > Bacillota > Clostridia > Oscillospirales > Oscillospiraceae > Faecousia. The sequence goes on from JAGCMI010000062.1 coordinate 429, forward strand.
TCAGCCAGCAGCTCCTCGTAGGAAGCAAATGCCTTGCCGCCATATTTGTTTGCCAGTTCTTCGGTTCTGGCCTGATTGATGTCATAGAAACCGTAAAGCTCTACCTGGGGGTTTGCCATGTATTCGGGGATGTGACGAACCTGTGCAATCTTGCCGCAGCCAATAATACCAACACGAATGCTCATAATTTATCCTCCTCAGATTACTTTGCCTTTGCGTGCTTGCGCATGGCCTGGAATTTTTCCTTGATCACGGGACCGGCGGTCTGAATCAGAATAACGCTGATCAGAACCAGGCCCTGGAAGGTATTCTGAATGTCGGGGCTCAGTGCGGGGATGGAAACGATAATGAAGTTGATGGTGGTGTAGGACAGGGCACCGAAGAAAACGCCCAGAATCTTGCCGCGGCCGCCTGCCATGTTGACACCGCCCAGAACGACGGCAGCAATGGCGTACATCTCGTAGGAGGTACCGGAGGAAGCGGGCGTGACGTTACCGATCTTACAAGCCTGAATGAAGCTGGCCACGCCAACCAGAACACCGGTGACGGAGAATACGGAGACCTTGACACCTTCCACGTTGATACCGGTGAGGCGGGCGGTCTTTTCGTTGGAACCCACGGCGTAGATGCTCTTGCCGTACTTGGTGTTGGACATCATAAAGATGAAGAACAGGGTCAGCGCCACAAACAGGAAGGAGATGTAGGGAATCATGATGCTGCCAATGCGCAGACTGCCTGTGCCGAACTGCATTCTCAGGAAGTCATAGCTGGGCATATCACTGATCATGGAGAACTGGCTGGAGGAGGAGCCAGTGAGGGCGGGATCGATCTCACGCACAACGCTGAGGGTCAGAGAGCGGTAGATCAGCATGGTGCCCAGGGTGACAATGAAGGGAGGCATCTTTGCATAGCCCACCAGAACACCGTTGATGGTGCCGCAAACCAGACCGGAGCCCAGAGCCGCAATCAGCATCACCAGCACATTGCCGTTGGTGGCATTATAAGCCATGATGGTCACGCCGGTACACAGAACCAGAGAGGAACCCAGAGACAGGTCGATCTGGCCGGTGATGATGACCATTGCCATACCGATGGCCATAGTACCCACGATGACGGTATTCTGGCTGGAGAGAATACCGGAAATGTGGCCGGGATTGAACCGGTTGCCATTGGCATTGATGGTGAATGCGTAAACAATCAGAATGATAATAAAAACAAACACATAGCTGTACTTGCTCCAGTACTCAGCCAGGGTTTTGGTCAGGGGTGCACCTGTCTTTTTTACTTTGTCCATGTTAAACCTCACTCTTTCCGGCTGCCGCCACAGCGTTGGTAGAGTACATCATAACGTCCTGTTCATTGATCTCGTCATGGTTAAAGATCTTGGCAACAGCGCCGTCGTAGAGTACCACGCAGCGGTCGGAAACCTTTTTGATCTCCGGGATTTCCAGTGTATTGATGATAACCGTCTTGCCCTCCTGGGCGAACTGCAGGATCAGCTGGTAGATTTCCGCCTTTGCACCCACGTCCACGCCCTGGGTAGGATTGTCGAAAATCAGGATGTCCGCATTGGTGTTCAGCCAGCGAGCCAGGAATACCTTCTGCTGATTGCCGCCGCTGAGGGAGTTGATGGGATCATGAGGGCTGTCAGACTTGATACGCAGCATCTGCTTCAGCGCAACAAATTTGCTCTCCTCTGCCTTATGGTTGATCACCTGCTTACGCCGGGACAGCGTATGCTCAGCAATCTGGCAGTTTTCCAGAATGGTCATATCGGGAATAACAGAGTTTTCCTTTCTGTTGGAGGGAAGCATGGCTACCTTGTTGCGCATAAAGTGGGTAATGCTGCCGGAAATTGCCTTGCCATGGATCTCAACGCTGCCGGACTCAATAGGCAGGACACCGAACATGGTCTGAAGCACTTCACTGGCACCGGAGCCTGCCAGACCGGTAAAGGCAACGATTTCACCCTTGCGGATCTCCAGATCCACATCCCGGAAGCCATGGCCGGTGAGCTTATTGAGCTTGAGCACCACCTCGCCCAGGGGACGGGGTTGGTAGACATCCTTGTCGGCATACTCCTGACCGATCATATCGGAGGTTATGCTGGCAGAATCGGTATCCCGGATATAACCGGAGGAAATAAACTGACCGTTCCGGAACACAGTATAGCGGTCAGCGATTTCAAAAATCTCCGGCATTTTATGAGAGATGAAGATAAAGGCAGTGCCTTCGCTCTTCATTTTTTTCAGAATTTCAAACAGGTGGGCAATCTCCTCATTGCTCAGAGCTGTGGTGGGCTCGTCGAGAATCAGGAGTTTTGCGTTGGCATGGAGTGCCCGGCAAATTTCCAACAGCTGCTTTTCACTGGTCTTCAGTTCAGAGACCATAACCATGGGGTCCATATCCACACCCAGCCGCTTAAAGAGCTCTCTGGTCTGGGCGATCATCTGCTTTTTCTCAAGAATGTGCCATTTATTCCGGATTTCCCGGTTCAGGAAAATGTTCTCATAGACAGTAAGATCGTTGATGACGCTGAGCTCCTGATGCACAAAGGCAATGCCTGCCTCCTCCATCTGGCGAATGGTGGGCTGTGCATAGACCTTGCCGTCAAATTCAATCCGGCCTTTGTCCATGGGAATAACACCGGTGAGAATGTTCATCAGCGTGGATTTGCCCGCGCCGTTCTCACCCAGCAGGGCATGGACTTCGCCCTTTTCCACATCCAGATGCACATCCACCAGAGCGTGGACGCCGCCGAAGGATTTAGAAATGCCCTGCATTTGCAAAATTGTGTTCATATGCATTTCTCCTAATCACAACTGTTTTGCCCCTATACCAAAGGGTATCGAACAGTAAGTACTACAAAAAAATTCGGATGCAAGGCCAGGCCTTGCATCCGAACTTATAATTACTTATTCAGCATGGCCAGTGAAGCCTTCATATTCAGATACGTTATTCTTATCCACGATCCAAACAACTTCGTACTTGCCAGCGCCGATCTCGTAGTCCCAGTTGCCAGCCAGGTAGTCTTCCATGTAGCCGATGACGTTGGTCATCATCTTGGGGGAGAAGAAGACGGACATCATGTCGTCGAAGTACTGAGCAGCGACGGGAGCCTGGGTGCCTTCCTTACCAGCCATGACGTCGTACAGTTCCTGCATGCCGCCGATAGCGGAGATGTAAACTTCCATAGCTTCCAGATCAGCCTTGGTAGCTGCGTCCAGAGCGTTGCCTTCCAGCAGGCGCAGAACGCCGAAGGTCATTTCGTCGTCCTGAGAGAAGATGAACAGCTTGCCGTTGTTAGCCTTTGCAGCAGCGGTGATGTCAGCCAGCTTCTGCTCCAGGTAGTCGTAAGCGCCGTCAGCGGACCAGTTGCAGACGACCTTGTAGTCAGCGCACAGAGCGTCGATCTCTTCCTGGGTCCAAACCTTGTCGGTCTTGTAGGTCTGCTTGGTGTGCTCGTCGTAGTACTCCAGCTCGCCCTTCAGGAACTGCTCGAAGCCTTCCTGACGACGGGAGCAAACGGTACCGTTGTCGCCGATCAGAGTGATCATGGTGTCGCCGGGAACCATGCCCTTCTGCTGCAGCCAGTAAGCGATACCGGCGCCACACTGCCAGTTATCACCGGAAGCGTTCAGGATGGCATACTTGTCGGGACCTTCAATGATACGGTCGAAGGAAATGAAGGGGATATTCTGTGCGATCAGAGCTTCCTGACCAGCCTTAGCGGAGTCTTCAAGAGCGAAGAAGACAACACCGGCGGCGTCGCCATTGGCGATGATGGTCTGAACCAGGTCAACCTGCTCTTCACCAGTGGAAGCAGGCATGTAAACAGCCTTATACTTACCAGCAGCGTTGATCTCAGCAACCTTCTTTTCTGCGTAGGCACCAGCCTGTGCAGTCCAACCGTGGTCAGGAGTGGGGCCAGTAACGTAGATGGTCTTGCCACCGGCGGGAGCAGTATCCTTAGCGCCGCAGCCTGCAAAGACGGCCAGAACCATGACCAGTACCAGGGCAATACTTAATACCTTTTTCATTTGTGCACCTCCGAAAAAATTTCGTGTTGAAGCAAAATTTGCTTTGCTCTCCATTATTTTACATTTGACAAAGGGCGTTGTCAATGAAATTTCAGCTCTTGTGCACGCATTCTACAATTTCTATAATGTAATTCGCGAGTGATTGGTAATAATAACGATTAGAGATGCAGCAAAGCATAGATAATTTTCTTTTTTATTTACATTTTTACATTTCACTTTACATTTTTGCAGAAATGC
>JAGCMI010000063.1 GCA_017646545.1 Oscillospiraceae bacterium
AACGGCACCGGTGCTATCACCATCAACGGCCGTGATATCGACAACTACTTTGGTCTGGAGACCCTGAAGCTGATCGTCCGTCAGCCCCTGGTCACCACCGAGACCCTGGGCAAGGTTGACGTTGTCGTCACCGTCGCCGGCGGCGGCGTTTCCGGCCAGGCCGGCGCTATCCGTCACGGTGTTTCCCGTGCTCTGCTGGGCCTGAACGCTGAGTTCCGTCCCGCTCTGAAGGCCGCTGGCTTCCTGACCCGCGACCCCAGAATGAAGGAGAGAAAGAAGTACGGTCTGAAGGCCGCACGTCGCGCTCCTCAGTTCTCCAAGAGATAATTATTTCTCTCTATTTACTGGAACACCGCTCCTTTGGGAGCGGTGTTCTTTTTTATTTACTTTCTTCCAATCCTTGATATAATAGGGTTAGCTTTTATTTGCGAGGTGTTGGATATGATCGATATTTCCAGTTGGACAAAAGAATATCTGCACGCGTTGGAAGAAACTTTCGGCCCGCGGGTTTGGTTTGTAGGGCTGCAGGGCAGCTATGGTCGGGGCGAGGCCACCGAAAGCAGCGATATTGATATGGTGGTGATTCTGGACGAACTGACCGCTGCGGACATTCACACCTACAATGCCATGCTGGATACCCTCCCCCGCAGAGAACTCATTTGCGGTTTTCTTTCCGGCAAAAAAGAGATCGCCAATTGGGATCCTGCGGACTTTTTCCAGCTATATCATGACACCACCGCCATTGTGGGAAGTCTGGACGAATTACTGCCGCTGCTGGACGCCGCTGCCGTGAGCAGAGCCATCAAGATGGGTGCCTGCAACATCTATCACATCTGCGTACACAACATGCTCTACGGCAAAAGCGAAAACACCTTGAAAGGTCTATACAAATCCGCATCCTTTGTGGTACAGGCCATTGCATATCAGCAGACGGGAAAGTATTACCGCCATCAAAAGGATCTGCTGCAAGTGGTTTCCGCGGATGAAAAAATCATTACCGAAACCTTTATGGCCCTGAAAAACGGCGGTGATGTTCATTTCAAGCAAATGTCTGAAGCCCTGTTCAAATGGGCGCAGAAGTGGGTTCAAAATTGAGTCCCACTTCCCTATTATATACAAGAACCCGGTGCAGAAAATTCTGCACCGGGCTTTTATTCTTCGATATCCGGCATGCGGTAACCCACGCCAAGTTCATTGATGATGTACTTATTTTCTCCCGGGTGGCAGCCTAATTTTTTGCGGATATTGGCCATATTGACCTGCAGCTTTTTCACACTGCCATTATCCTCAGTGCCCCAAATGGCGCGGATCATGGCGCTGTAGGTCATCACTTTACCCACATGCTGGCTCAAATATGCCAAAATATTATACTCTGTCTGGGTCAAATGGATGCCGTTGCCTGCGACTGTCACCTGCCGGCGGTCATAATCGATGGTCAGATCATCCAGAACAAAACTACCGTCACCGGTGGCAGATTGGGCATGGTGGCGCGCAATGCGCAGCGATGCCCGGACGCGAGCCAGCAACTCTGCGGTGCCGAAGGGTTTCACGATATAGTCATTGGCGCCTAAGTCCAGCGCCGAAACCTTGTCCTCTTCCTCCGTGCGGGCGGAAAGTACGATGATGGGCACCATACTGCTTTGGCGAACGATGCGGATAAACTCCTCTCCATCCATATCCGGCAGACCCAAATCCAGCACCACCAGATCCGGCACATGGGACGAAAGCATTAAAACACCCTGCTGGCATCGCTCGGCGGTGATTACCTGATAGTCATTGGCTTCCAGAAGGGTCTGGACAAAATAAGCAATATTGCGGTCATCTTCCACCACAAGGATTTTATATTTGTTATTCGACATAGATATTTTCCTCCATTTCCAGAGCAAAGGAAAACGCTGCGCCACCTTCACTGCGGTTGCGCGCCGTAATCTCTCCGCCATGTGCCTTGACAATGGTGCTGCACACGGAAAGACCGATGCCCATATTGCTTCTGCCGGAGTCTGTGGAGCCTTCCCTCTCAAGCAGTCCTGAGAACAGATGCTCCGTCCGCTCTGCAGGGATACCGCAGCCGTCATCGCAAATGGTAAACACAGCTTTGCTGCCGCTGATCTGAACTGTCAGCCAGAGATTTTGCATTCCCTTGGCATGGAACACCGCATTTTCAAGCAGATTCATCAGCACCTGCTCAATGAGCACCGCATCCATGGGGATGCTGACAAATTCCTCCGGAATTTGCACATGGACTTTCTGATGGGGATAGTGCTGATGGAATTTCACCAGCAAGGCATCGATCAATTCTTCCAGAACGGTACTGTTCTTGGACAGACGCACCTTATCCCCATCCACCCGGGTAACCGAGAGCAAGTTTTCCACCATTCTGTTGAGCCATTGGGCATCGGAACGGACATCGGAAAGCAGCTTCAGCTGCTTTTCCTTGGGCAACTCATCCAAATTGTCGATCATGGCGGAACACGCGCCGTATATGGCGGTCAAGGGCGTACGCAGGTCATGGGAAACGGCCCGCAGCAGATTGCCCCGCATCCGTTCTTTTTCAGCCTCTGCTTTGAGTTTCTCCTGATGTTTCAGTCTTGTGGTCAGGGTACTGGTCATGGTGGCCACGATCAGCATGACCACGGCAGAAGAGATACATTCCGGGGAGATCAGATCCAAGAGCCAATAGGGATAGGTAAAGGCCCAGTTCACCGCCAGCACGCTTAGCAGCGAGGCAGCAATACCCCACAAATAACCGGTGGTCCGCCAAGAGACCAAAAACACACCCAATACAAACACCATCGGGCTCAACGCAGGGGTCTGGAAAACGGTCTGCAGCAACACATTCAAACCAAATATCCCCAGCAAAATCAAAACTGTAGATAGGAAATCCTTAAAAATCGGCTTGTTTTTGGACATACAACGTTCCCTCCAACAAATGATACCGATGCCATTATATCATTTTTCAGCAAAAAACGCACCCATCAGTTGAAATAATTTTTGCCGCAAAAGTAAAGAAACAGCAAAGAATACAGAGCCCGGGGATTCCCCCGGGCTCCATAGTTATTCATTGGCTGCGTCCGTCAGCCCCTCCGCCAGCAGATAACCCACCACCGAAGCCAGCTGCATGATTGAGCCGGACACCGTTTCTGCCACTTCCCCCTCCCCGCCAAACGCGGTGATGAGTCCAGACACAAACAATGCCACCGCCATCCACAACTTTCTGCTGGTCAGCTTTTGAATCCATCTTTCCTTGGACATCGCAATACCTCCTGTCATAATATTTCCGCATGAAATACATGCTTTCATATATAGACGCTTGGTTGCACAAGGAAGGGAAACTCTTTATTCCAGATAGTTCATGCTGACCCAGCCACCATCGATCCGCGCCCAACGCTTTCCATCCACAGTTTGGATTTCCAGAATCTGCACCTGCGCTCCCCTGCTCAGCACGCCAACCACGCTGTAGCTACTGCCTGCACCGGCACGGATGTTGAGTTGGTACGCAGTCACGGTCATAACGGTGGTTTCTTCCAGGGTCACATAGCCGGTGAGGCAAATCCAGCCTTTGTGGCAACGACCCCAGAGCTTGCCGTTTACGGTAGTCAGTTCATAAATTTCTACCCGGTCACCCTTTTTCAAAGAGCCCACCCATGCATTACCGGCACCGGCAGCGGCACGGACATTGAGCACTTCACAGCCGGTGACCGTGCCGTAAATTCCCGAGGGTGTGTATTCCATCTGGCGGGTTTCATAGTGACCGCAAACATCACAATCCCGGCGCTGCAAAACCGTTCCGGTTGCGCCGGACACCGACACATCATACCAGCTACCGAAACTGTGGTTTTGGTAATGGGGCAGCTGAGATCTGTCAAAATTCGTATAAGACAGACTGATCCAGCCTTGATAGCAGCGACCCCACACGACTCCATCCACCACGGTCACCGCCAAAATCAGCACCCGGTCCTGCTTTGCAAGGGTTGCTGCCAAGGAATAGGAGGTACCGGGACCGGTGCGGACATTGAGGTAGCTATTGGTCACAGTCGCTGTAAAAGGATGGGCAAGCACGGTTTCATCATGGATCATCAGATTGCGGTCCACTCTCACCCATCCTCCTTCAAAGCGGGCCCATTGCTGGCCAAGGAAGTTCTGCAGTTCCAGCAACTGAATCCGCTGTCCCTGCTTCAATGTTCCCCGTTTGGGATAGCTGGTATGGGGGCCATTATACACAGTAATGGTTGCAGCCATCACCGTGGCATCTGCAGGCGTGGTGATACTGCCGCCTTCATCCCCTTCTGCTCCGTCGCTGCCGGCAAAATCCGTGTGCGCCAGAGAAAGCCAGCCCAAGTCGCATTTTCCCCAGAGGCTGTTTCCCACCATGGTCACCGCGGTGATGGTCAGCTTGGTTCCTGCAGGAACGCAGGTAAGCACACGGTAAGCTGTACCGGGGCCGGTGCGGATATTCAGCATGGAAGATTGCACCGTCGTCACAGTTTCGGCAATTATCGTGCCGGAGATATGGTCCGCCGCACCGATTTTTTCATAACGGGCATAAAGGGTTATGCCATTGGTGGCATTATCCAGCTGGGTGACCAAGGCGCCACCATCGGGCTTGGTGTACCAACCCAGAAACACATGGCCTTCGTATGTAGCGGTGGCCAGAGGCTGGGCAGGCAGGTTCATATCATAGCCTTGGATGGAAGCATCGCTCTTTCCCTTGCCGCTGTCAAAATGGACAGTACCGTAATCCGAGGGCAGCTTGGTATTGTAGCGGCCATTGAGGTACATATCCGCCTCCATGAGCCGTCGGTGAAACAGCCCCAACTGGAACTTGCCGCCGGCCGTATTGCGCAGGCTCATGAGGTAAATAAGTTCGTTGCCGGAAGTACCCTTTAAAATAGCCTGTACCAGACGGCTGCCCGTATCATAGAGCCAAGCTGCGCCCATGTTGTAACACATGGAAAACAGAGCGTCAAATTGCTGCTGAGTCAATTGCAGATTGTGCCGGGTCATAAAGCGATTGACTTCCTTGGCAAAATACTGCACATGGGTCTGCATCAACTGATCCGCTTCCTCAGGGGTAATTCCCTGCTGCTGATATCGCTGCAGATCCTCCTCCGGGCAGGCAGTTCCGAAGCCCACCGACCATTGGTTATAATCCCAATACGGCACCGCCGAGAATCCTTCGATCTGCTTGATGAAGGCGATACATTCCTCGCTGGCGGATAGCTGGCGGACCGCAGCTGCTTGCAGCGGCACTCCAAACAGAAAGCTTGCGATCATAATAACCGCCAGCACTCCACTGAATATTCGTTTGCTCATGGTATTTGCTCCTTGCTTTTGAATTACGGCACGATTATAGCCGTAAACATTTGGGGTTTCAACCTAAATTTGCATGTTTAGAAAAATTTTATGTAAACCACCAAACTTACTGGAAATGTTTCGGTAATTAGCAGCTGCCAGATGATGGGAATGCCCAAAAGGCATTGCAAACCGTGGCGGTGTATGATATAGTAAGGGCACGAATTTAAGGGAGGTAAGGCTTATGGAGCATAAAAAAGCGCTCATTGCCATGAGCGGCGGCGTGGACAGTTCCGTGGCAGCATATCTGGCCCAGCAGGCCGGACTCCAGTGCATCGGCGGCACCATGCAGCTTCTGTGCCAGAGTAATGGTGATGCAGAAGATGCGCGGGCGGTGGCCCAGCGGATGGGCATGGACTTTCATATTTTCCAGATGACGGAGCAGTTCCGGCAGCAGGTAATGGACAAATTCGTCCGCTGTTATGAGGAAGGTCTGACCCCCAATCCCTGCGTGGATTGCAACCGCCATCTGAAATTTGGTGCGCTGCTGGAGCAGGCGCAGGCCATGGGATGCGATTATGTGGTCACCGGCCACTACTGCCGCATTGAAAAAAATCCCGAAACCGGCCGTTATAACCTTTACAAGGCCAAGGATGCCAGCAAGGATCAAAGCTATTTTCTCTATACGCTGACTCAACAGCAGCTTTCCCACACCCTCTTCCCCCTCGGTGCTTTCAGCAAGGAGGAAGCTCGGTTGATTGCCCAGGAGCAAGGCTTTCTCAACGCCCGCAAGCGGGACAGCCAGGATATCTGCTTTATTCCCGATGGAGATTACATGGAGTTTATCCGCGCTTATACCCAGAAGGAGTATCCTGACGGAGATTTTCTGGATGCAAACGGCAAGGTGGTAGGTCGTCATCACGGTGCCATCGGTTACACCCGAGGGCAGCGGAAGGGTTTAGGACTTGCCATGGGGCAGCCGGTGTATGTGTGCAGCAAGGATATGCAGAAAAACACCGTCACCGTCGGCAGCAACGAGGCGCTTTTCAGCACCACAGTCATTGCCGATGATTGGAATTTCATTCCCTTTGAGGCATTGAACGCTCCCCTGCGGTGCATGGCAAAGGCCCGTTCCCGTATGACAGAGCAACCTGCCACCGTATATCCCATGGAAAATGGACGGGCAAGGGTGGTATTTGATGACCCCCAGCGCGCACTTACCACGGGTCAGGCTGTGGTACTGTATGACGGGGATGCGGTTTTAGGCGGCGGCACCATCATTGAGATTGAATAAAAAAATCGGCATTCCAAATGGAATGCCGATTTTCTTTTTTTATTTAGCCGATGGGTTCAAAATCTGCTGCGCCATGCTTGCACAAGGGGCAAACGATGTCGCTGGGCAGTTCCTCGCCCTCATAGACCCAACCGCAGACCTTGCAGACATAGCCCTTTTTACCCTCGGTATCGGGCTGGGGCTTGACATGGCTGTGGTAGTAGGCATAGGTCATGGTCTCCTCACCGGACATCACACGCGCTTCGGTGACGGAGCAGATGAACATACCATGAGTGTCCAGATCCACATACTGCTCCACCTTCAGGCTCATGAAGGAGTTGATGTGGCGAGGCAGAATGGCCAGACCGTTATCGGAACGGAGCAGATTCTGACCGTCGAACTTATCCACATTCCGTCCGCTCTGGAAGCCAAAGGTCTGGAACAGTTCAAAGGGAGCATCCACGGAAAGCACATTGACATTCATCTTGCCGGTCTGCTTGATGACATGGTGGGAATAATTGGCCTTATTGATGGTGACGGCTACACGATTGGGTGTGTCGGTAAGCTGGCTGACGGTGTTGACCACAAGACCATTGTCCCGCTTGCCGTCGCTGGAAGTGACCACATACAGACCGTAGCCAATATGGTTTAGAGCAGACAGATCACTCTTATTGGCCATCTCATCGCTGTAGGCGATATAATCCTGGCACAGTTCGGAAGCCAGGGTCTCCAACTGCTGGGCGCTCTGCTCATTGAGGGCGGACATGATCCGCACGGTGGTATCGGAGAACTTCAGGTTCTTGGACTTGGCGAACATTTCCTTCATCACCTTGGCGGCCATGGGTGCCCAGGAGCCGTTTTCAATGATGCCGATAGTACGGTTCTGGAAGTTACGCTCGGTCAGACCATGGATAAAGGTGTGCATGAAGGGGAAAATGTCGGCATTGTAAGTGGTGGTTGCCAGCACCAGCTTGCCATAGCGGAAAGCATCGCTGATGGCCTGCGCCATATCGCAGCGCGCCAGATCATAAACCACCACATTGGGGCAGCCCGTGCTCTTGAGCTTTTCGGCAAACAGTTCCACGGCCTTCTTGGTGTTGCCGTAGACGCTGGTGTAGGCAACGACAATGCCATCGGTTTCCACAGCGTAGGAGGACCAGGTATTATACAGACTCAGATAATGACCCAGATTCTCCGTCAGCACGGGACCATGCAGGGGGCAGATCTTCTGGATATCCAGCGTAGCTGCCTTCTTCAGCAGCGCCTGCACCTGGGCGCCATACTTACCCACGATGCCGATGAAATAACGGCGGGCCTCATCATCCCAAGGCTCCTGCACATCCAGCGCACCGAATTTGCCGAAACCGTCTGCAGCAAAAAGCACCTTGTCATACACATCATAGGTCACAATGACCTCGGGCCAGTGAACCATGGGAGCGGTTACAAAGGCAAGGGTATGCTTACCCAGGCACAAGGTATCGCCCTCGCCCACCACCAGACGGTTTTCTTCAAACGCGGTGCCGAAGAAGCCGGTCATCATATTGAAGGCCTTGGCAGAGGAAACCACGGTGGTATTGGGATAGACCTTCATGAAGTTGGCAATGTTGGCAGCATGATCCATTTCCATATGCTGGATCACCAGATAGTCGGGCTGACGACCGCCCAAAACTGCCTGCAGATTATCCAACCACTCGTGGGTGAAGTGGGCATCCACCGTATCCATAATGGCGATCTTCTCGTCCATAATGGCATAGGAATTGTAAGACATACCGTTGGGTACCACATACTGACCCTCAAACAGATCTACTTCATGGTCATTAACGCCGATGTACTTAATATCGTTGGTGATATACATATAAAAATGCTCCTTTACTATGATCAGCCGGTTGTACCGGCCCTTGACTTCATGGCCTTATTATATTATACTGTTGTTAAAAAGTATGTTGGAAATCAAACATAAGGTGGAAGATTATGGAGAAATATTTTGATATTTTAAGCACCTGCTCCCTGTTTGAAAAAGTGGGGCGGGATAATTATGACAAAATGCTCCGCTGCTTTGGCGCGCGGATCGTCAATATTAAAAAAGGCGCTTCCGTTTTCCACGAAGGCGAGGCTGCCACCAAAGTAGGCATCGTACTGACCGGAACGGTGCAGACGGTGCAGGATGACTATTTCGGCAACCGTTCCATTTTGTCCATGGCAGGTCCCGGACAGCTTTTTGCTGAGGGTTTTGCCTGCGCCGGTGTGGAAACCATGCCGGTCAGCGTGGTGGCAACCGCCGACAGCCAAGTAATGCTCATCGACTGCAGTCATATTATGACCATGTGCCACAATGCCTGCGCTTTCCACAATCAAATGATCCGCAACCTGCTGCACAGTGTGGCGCAGAGCAATCTGCAGCTGAATCAGAAAATCGAGATTCTTTCCAAGCGCACCACCAGAGAAAAGGTGATGGCATATCTCATGTCGGAAGCCAAGATCCATGGCAGCGACAGTTTTTCCATCCCCTATGACCGGCAGGAACTGGCGGACTATCTGGGTGTGGAGCGCAGCGCCATGTCTGCGGTGATCGGCAAACTACGAGATGACGGCTATATTCAGGTCAACCGCCGCCAATTCCATCTCATGCGATAAAAAAACGAGCCTGATCTCTCAGACCCGTTTTTTCCGAAGTGATCGAATAAATTCCATGGATCCCTTGGGGTCGCTGGCGACAGACAGCAGCACCAGCACAACAAGTCCCACCACGGACAAGGTAACAAACTGGGGCACACCGGGAATCACAAAGGGCATACCGCTGCGGAAGAACATATAATCACCGGTAAATCCCAGCAGCCGGGTAATGCCTTCGCTGTTGACGAGATGAATCAGCAGTCCCACCGTTACCCAGGACATATGCTTCAAAGTGGGGCGGTAAGTGCCTATGGCATACTCCAAAACGGGGATCAGCAGGATACCCGTATGCTGCAGCACACTTTTTAGAATGGGAAACACCATCACATCCCGGCAGAAAATGCCGTCCGGAATGGCAAAGGTGATGATACCACCCACAAATCCAAAGAGATAGAACATCTTCTTCCCTTTTTCCCAATTGGTAAGGGCGATGATGGGAAGCAAAATACCACCCACATTGCAGGGATAGCAAGGCCACCAGGAGAGAATGCTGTCACCTCGCAGCAGCAGGAAAATCAAACGCCAAAAAATCTCAAATCCAATTTGAAACCAGGAAACCGCGTAAAGCAGCTTCCGCTTCTTTCCAGCCTCCATCCGACGGCTAAACCCAACAATGCCAGCCAAAATACACACCGCCGCAACCGCCAAAACGGTATACAGGTGCATGGCCTGATATTCAAATACGCCCGGATTTCCCAGGTCACCAATCAGCCAGCGCCGCAATATGTCCCACACAAAAAACACCTCCTGCGGCATTTTAACATAGGAGCATTATAATGGGTGTACGATGAAAAATCAAGGATTTATGAAGCGAATTGTAATAATCTCTTAAAATATTTTTAATATTTACCAATTCTTTACTTACTTTTAGAAAAGTGACAACATCACAGAAGGATCCCTCCTTTTTGCATATACTAGGCTCATAAAGAACAAGGAGGTAATCCAAATGAAATTAAAGAATCAAGTTGCGATTATTACCGGCGGTAGCCGCGGCATCGGCTATGCCACCGCTGAAAAGTTTATTCAAGAAGGCGCCATCGTGGTCATCACCGCCAGTTCCCCTGCCAGCACTCAAAGCGCTGTAAAAAAATTGCAGGAAAAATACCCTCATGCGATCGTCAGCGGCATCAGCCCCGACCTTTCCAATCTGGAGTCTGTAAAAAAATCCTTTGCGGAAGTGGCAGATGCTTACGGTTCTATCGATATTCTGGTGAACAATGCCGGTGTATCCGAGAGCACGCCCCTGCTGTCGTATACGGAAGAAACCTTTGACAAGGTAATGGACTTGAATGTCAAGGGCGTGTTCACCGCCAGCCGGGTGGCAGGCGAATATATGGAAAAGCAGGGACATGGCGTGATCCTCAACACCTCTTCCATGGTTAGCCTCTACGGTCAGCCCAGCGGCTTCTCCTACCCCGCTTCCAAATTCGCGGTCAACGGCATGACCCTTTCCATGGCGAGAGAATTGGGTCCCAAGGGCATCCGGGTCAACGCAGTTGCCCCCGGCATCACGGAAACGGATATGATGAAGGCCGTACCCAAGGAAGTGATCGACCCCATGGTCAAGCAGATTCCCCTGCGGCGCTTGGGTCAGCCGGAGGACATCGCCAACGCTTTTTCCTTCCTGGCATCCAATGAAGCGTCCTATATCACCGGTGTGGTGCTGAGTGTGGACGGGCTGGCTCGCAGTTAAGTGACAATATCACAGAAAGATCAAATAGAAAGTTATATAATTCAATCATAAAACAAAACAACTTCAAGGAGGAACTAAAAATGTCTGTTATCGCTATTAACAAGGAAAATTTCCACAAGGAAGTAATGCTCTCTGAAAAGCCCGTTCTGGTGGACTTCTGGGCTCCCTGGTGCGGTCCCTGCCGTATGGTGGGTCCTCTGGTGGACGAGATCGCCGAAGAGCGTGATGATATCAAGGTCGGCAAGATCAATGTGGACGAGGAGCCGGAACTGGCTGCCCAGTTCCAGATCATGAGCATCCCCACCCTGATGGTGTTCAAGGATGGCGAAGTGGTAAGTAAGACCATGGGTGCCCGTCCCAAGGCACAGATCAACGAACTGATCTAAGAAAATAATTTGACCCGGCAGGTTTTCCCTGCCGGGTCTTTGTGTTTTCATAATTTTTTATTCTCCGGCCAGCGCCCGGAGTTTCTTTTCGTCGGTGATCTCCACGGCGCCGCGGCTGAGGTTCACCATGCCCTCGTTTTGGAAGTAGCGCAGCATACGGGTCACCACTTCTCTGGGATTGCCCAGATGGTTGCCGATGGTTTCGTGGGTCATCTTCAGCTGATTACTCTCTTCCAGCACCGCTTCCTCCAGAAGGAAGGCTGCCAGACGCTTATCAAAGCTTTTCCACATGATCTGCTCCATGAGCCACATCACTTCGGAAAAGCGGCTTGCCATCAGATCATTGGTATAATTGGCCATAACGGCGGATTCATTTTTCAGCCGCTGGAAAATATGGGGCGGAATGACCCACAGCTCGGAATCCTTCTCCGCCTCGATCATCACATCAAACTGGACGCTCTGCATGACGCAGGACGCGGAAAAGAGGCAAATATCCATATCAAACAGCCGGTAAAGGGTAATTTCCCGGCCTTCATCAGACAGTAAGTACACCCGCAGCTGACCGGAGTGAACCATCATGAGTCCGGAGCAATCGGCAGAGCCATCATGCACCACCGTACCCTTACTGACCTGACGGCGGATCAGGTTCTGGGCAATGGTCTCCTGCTGCTGGGGGGTAAGTTTGTTCCAAATGGGAAAATAAGAAGAAATATCCATATCGTTTCCCTCCTCGCTTCCACATTATAGCAAAGAAAAAAGCGCCTTGTCAATCATGGTGACATTCTCACAGAACTTTTCCTGCCGGGTGGGTATACTGTAGAAAAACAAACAAGGAGTAAACTCATATGGAAAAGATTTATGATATGGTAATCGTGGGCGGTGGCCCCGGTGGTTATACGGCAGCACTTTACGGCGCGCGAGCAGGCCTCAGCGTGGTGGTTCTGGAAAGAATGGCCGCAGGCGGACAGATCGCCATGACCCATCAGGTGGATAATTATCCCGGATTTGTAGACGGCATCGACGGTTTCACGCTGGCGGAGAATATGCAGAAGCAGGCACATCGTTTCGGTGCCGGAACCAAATATGCGGAAGTGCAAAAATTGGAACTGGAGGGCGATGTCAAGCGCATCCACACCGACAGCGGATTGTTTGTCAGCAAGACCGTGGTTATTGCCACCGGTGCATCTCCCCGTTACTTGGGCTTGCCCAATGAGCAGGAACTGACGGGGTTGGGTCTGCACTACTGCGCCGCCTGCGACGGCATGTTCTATCGGGGCAAGACCGTTGTGGTGGTGGGTGGCGGCAACTCCGCCGTTGCCGACGCACTGGTACTCAGCCGTATTGCCAAGAAAGTGATTCTGGTGCACCGCCGGGATACTTTGCGCGCAACGAAGGTTTATCACGAAAGTCTGCAAAAGGCAGAAAATGTGGAAATCGTGTGGAACAGCAAGGTTTCTCAGCTGATGCACGATGGCAGAGTCACGGGCATTAAAGTAGAAAATGTCCACACGGGCGCTGAGCAGGAAATCCTGTGCGATGGTGTATTCGTCAGCGTGGGACGGCAGCCTGCCTCCAAGCTGGTGGCCGGTCTGCTGGCGCTGGACGAGGGCGGCTATATCATTGCCGGCGAGGACACGGTTACCAGCATCCCCGGTGTATATGCCGTGGGTGATGTACGCACCAAGCAGGTGCGGCAGGTGGTGACCGCGGTAAGCGATGGCGCAATCGCCTCCCATCAGGCGGAAGAATATATTGCTGCGCATGACGAATAAAAAAAGTTTCAAATGTTGCAATTGCAACATAAAACCGCGAGCCCCTATGCTATAATAGGGGCACAAACCAAGAATAGAAGGAGGGAGCATCATGCTGGATGGATGCCAGGGTAAACCCCGTACACCGACAATTATTGAAAAGACCTGCCCCCAATGCGGTGCAGAGATCGAAATGTTTTCCATTGACACGCAAATGGCTTGCGAAAAATGTGGCTTCATGGCCTACAATGACACACTCAGCTGTGTCCAGTGGTGTGCTCACGCCAGAAAATGTGTGGGCGAGGAAATGTATGAGCAGATGATGCAAATCGCAGCCCAGCAGAAAGCACAAAGAAAGAGCTGCGCATAGGAGGGATGATTATGATTCGCAGGATCATTACAATCAACGAAGAAAGATGCAACGGCTGCGGACTATGCGCCGATGCCTGCCACGAAAGAGCGATTGGAATTGTAGACGGAAAGGCGAAGCTGCTGCGGGAGGACTACTGCGACGGCTTGGGCGATTGCCTCCCCGCCTGCCCCATGAATGCCATTTCCTTTGAAGAGCGGGAAGCACCCGCTTATGACGAGGCAGCGGTACTGGCCGCCAAAAAGAGCAACGCCACTGCCCCGTCCCCCGGCTGCCCCGGCGCTGCCTGCCGGAGCATGGATTGCAGCAACCGCTGCGCCAATCAGCTGCGTAATTTCCCCATTCAGATGAAGCTGGTGCCCACCAATGCACCCTATTTTGATGGGGTGGATCTGCTGATCGCCGCAGATTGCACTGCATACAGCTACGGCAATTTCCATAACCATTTTATGAAAAATCGGGTGACGCTGATCGGCTGCCCCAAGCTGGACGGTGCGGACTACTCCGAAAAGCTGGCGCAGATCCTGCGAAACAACAACATTCGCTCTGTGACGGTGACGCGCATGACCGTGCCCTGCTGCGGAGGCCTCAGCTATATGGTGAGCAAAGCGGTGGAAATGAGCGGAAAGAACATTCCCCTGCACATCGTCACCATCAGCCCCAACGGGCAGATCGTAAAGTAAAAGTCAAAACCTCCGGCTTGGCCGGAGGTTTTGACTATAGGTAAATTACTCGCTTACATCAGCTAAATTCAGCAGTCCACTCGGGAATTTCCTTGCCGGCAAACTTGTCTTTGATGTATTGTACCCATTCTGCTTCCAGTACGTCCCATGTCTTTCCCGTGATATCTTCCACAGTTTCAGGGAATAGCATTACCTCATATGTAGTCTCTTCACCGTATAGGTCCAATATGTAATGCGTAAAGGAGTTGATTGGATTCCTTCCGGTTAGATAAGCAAGTGAATAGTCATCGTAGATGTAAGTGAAAATATCATACAGCTCAAAGTAATCGTCCATTCCCTGCTGGTACGCATGTCCGGCAAAATACTCAAACATTTCAATATACCGCTCGATTGTAGAACAAGCTCTCTTAATGGCATATTGAGAATAATAATCCCGGGCGCGGATCAGTTCACAGAAAGCCTGAGATTGCCAGCATTCTTTGAGGGTGGGACTGAGTAGATGCTGAAGATGATGTGCATATTCGTGGAGATAAGCGTTAATTTGGGTAATATATGCTGTGGGTGGTGTGGCGTTATAGTACATGCCATTGAATTGTGCTTTACCGGATTTTGAAACAGCACTCTCTGCATTCATCCAGTTAATAATCACAATGCCGGCCTCTTCTTCCAAATTGAACAACGCAACCGCAGAAGAAACTTCTTCATCCAACAGCGTTGCAGTTTCAATAATAGACTGATAATCCGAGAAATAATCTAAGGTATAGTCTCCGGCTGCCTCCCAATCAGCGCTATAAAAATCCTTATAATCGTAGTCGATCACCAAAAGTGCATAGCGCGTCATGATCTTCAGCGGCAACAGTTCTCCATAATAGGCAAAACCGTTTTGCTGACGGGAGAATACTGCCGAAATTTCTTGGGCATACGCATCCACCAATCCACGAAATACACCCAATTGCTCATCAATCGATTGTGCCAATGCCTGCTCCATATCGATTTTTTCAAAGATCTGACGGCTCAAGGCATAGCAATTCCGCACCGTTGCTTCATCCGCATAAGTGGTGGTGAAGCAGGGATAAACCAAATTCAGCGCAACGGGATTCTGAGCAAAGAATGTATCCAGAGTTGCCTGGTCGACTTCGTCAACAGGTGCAGTCTGCCATCCCAGCTGCTCGGCAACCGCATTGGCAACATGGAAAACATATCCATAATCACTATAATCGCCCCAAAGCGCATGTAGTGTGGCAAGAACCTGCCGATAGCTCTTTATGTGGGAAAGAGCAATATAGGCTCTGTTCCCCTCACTGTCACTAAAGCTATCATCGTAGTCCACAGCATAATAACTCAGTTTGCGAATCTCTACACCATGATCCTTGAGATATCGCAGAAGGGTTCTCTGCGTATTTACAAATTCAGTCGCAATTTCCGCATCGGTGGTGAGGCAGAAGAAAAACCCATCATCCATAGAAAGCGTGAGAGATTCCAATCGGCGATCTTCGGTTTTCATGGCAGGACGCGTATAGACCTTACTTTGTGTCATGAAATCATAGTGATCTTCCACGAGTACTAAATCATCTTCCGGAATCTCAATAGTTGGGCTTTCAGTTGGTACATCGCTAGGTTTGGTAGTAGCGGTATTATTTCCACAACCAACAAAGGACAAAACTATTAGAGCAGCAAGTAAATAAGTAACGATTCTGCATTTTTGCATTTATTGTCCATCCTTTCGAGGTGTATAGATTGAGTATAGAAAAAAACGGTGGGGCTGTCAAGAGATTGTCCTTATCAATAGTAAAATCGAAAGTCAAAACCTCCGGCTAAAGCCGGATGTTTTGACTATACAAGTTTTTTCTGACGCAGGATGCCTTCATACAAGCCATCCTTGCAAAAACCGGCTTCCACATATCCCCGGCAGGTGTAGTATGCCTCCAGCGTTTTGTTGCCTACGGCAGAATCCAGACGCAGATATTGCTTACCGCAACGGGCGGTATAATCCTCCGCCATTTGCAGGAAGATACTGGCTGTGCCCTTGGCATCCACGGCCGAGGCCAGATGGTGCAAATAGAAGGCCGAATCCGGGTCCGGCCAGCGCTCGTCCTCGTGAAACAGCGCGCCGACGGAAACGATTTTACCCCTTTGGGTATCCTCCAGAACAAAGAGTTCTTCCTGCTGGCGGCGACTTTCGTAATAGTGGAGCGGATACCGCTGGTCATATTTCGTCGTATTCCACTGGCGGATGCCCACCTGATCCATCCATGCCACACGACCCATGATCAGGTCGAAAACAGTCTGGATCTCCTGCTGGGTCGCTTGTCTGAAGATATATCTCTCTTTCATCGTCATCCTCCCTGCCCTTTTCCCCTATTATACCGCAAAATGAGAAGATTGCAAGCAAAAGCAGGGCTCGAAAGCCCTGCTTCGTTGGACAAATTGGCAAATCACAATGTTATCCAATACCGTCTCAAATAATGGTGTCCTTCTGCTTCGTTATATGCTTCGATGGTGTCCTGTAATTTCCCACCTAATTTCTCGCACACATGGATAGATGCGGCATTTTCTTCATTTATCGTGAACAATACCTTTTCCATTCCATGCTCTTTTGCGAGTATCAACCCTTGGCGGAGTATTTCAGTGCCATATCCTTTTCCCTGCTCAGAAACTCTTACAGCATAACCAATGCTTCCAATATCCGTAAGCACTTTCTCGGAAAACTGAGTTCGAAGCTGAAATTCGCCGATAAACTTTCCGTCGTCAATTGCCCAATAGTGAAAACTAATGGCTTGACCTTCAATTAGCCCCTTCTCTTTCTTGTCATACCATGGCTTGGTGCGGAAGAACCAGTTGTCATCAATACTATCGGGATTGGTAGGTCTGAAATAAACAATCTGATTATCATATAGTTCTTGACAATAATCTTTATATCCTGATGCATATTCAGGACATCTCTTGATTAGTTGCATCATATATTCTCACCCACAAATTCAAGTGTATCTATCCCAATTATACGCTCCATTTTGGTACTTTTCAAGGCAATAAACAAAAAGAAAGTGCCGTCTAATGACGGCACTTTCTGAATTTCGATTAGTCCAGGGGCTTCATGGTGGGGAACAGGATGACCTCACGGATGGTGTCGGAATTGGTAAACAGCATGACAGCACGGTCGATGCCGATGCCCATGCCGCCCGTGGGAGGCATGCCGTATTCCATAGCATTGAGGAAGTCCTCGTCCAGCATTTCGGTCTCGTCATCGCCACGCTCACGCTGCTCCACCTGCTTCATGAAGCGGGCGCGCTGATCGATGGGATCGTTCAGCTCGGAGTAGGCATTGCCCATCTCGCTGCGGCAGATGAAGAACTCGAAACGCTCGGTCAAACGAGGATCTTC